>NZ_JBMFGY010000198.1:0-4303 GCF_049977125.1 Acidiphilium sp.
CTAGGGCGGCCTCTGTGAGACCCTTGAAGAACCCTGCGCCCTCGCGCCCGCGTGCGACCAGCGTTCCCGCTGTGCGCGTCGCCTGGTTGCTGGTGCGCTGCATGGCGGCGGCGGTGCGGCCCTCGCCTTCCTTGACCGCTTTAGCGGTGCTGGCGGCGGCTTTGCCCGTTTTGCCAATAGCGGCGGCGGTGCGCCCTTGCCCCTCACCGATCTTCCCCGCCGTGCGGTTTGTTTCGGTTTCGGTCTTGCGGAGCGCGTCGATCGCTTCGCGTTGCCCCTCGGTGAATTTTTTGGCGTCGAGGCCTAGTTGCACGATGAGGGTGTCAATGATTGTGCCGGCCATTAGTTGTCTCCAAATTGGCGCGGCCGTGCGGCGGCGCTGGGGGTGTGGTTGATCGGGGTTGAGGCGAGGCGGCGCAATTCGGCGGCGATCTCGGATTTTTCCGCGTGGTAGCGTTCGGGATCGCGGCGATCAGGTGATAGACGCTGCACGCGGCGGGCGAGGTCGAGTAGGGGGATTTCACGGCTGTTAGACATGGGAAAAATGTCTCGTTTTGACGTTGCTTGTAGCTATTCCGTACGAAACCGGATGATTGTTTTGCACGAAACTACCTCATTACGCTGATTTTGTTGGATAAACGCGGGGGGTTTGGGTTAAGACCCCCGCCTTTAGAGGGCGGGGGTGGTCATTATCGGTCATAAATACCGCCCCCCTCATCGTGATTTTCTTGCAAGGCGAGACCCATGAACCCCTCGCCCTTGGCGGCTTTGTGGGGGTTGAATCCGTGAGCGATCATCGACGCGCGCCATTGCTTTTGGGTTCCGCGCGGTTCGTTTGCGTCGTCGCACCACGAAACCCATGACTTAAACAGGTGAGACGATTGCCCCCACAAGTTTCGATCAAGGGTGCATCGGTCGCCGGCCCAGGTCATTAGCGCATCCTCATCGGCCAGATATTCGGCAGTCGCGTCGGTGACGGCCTCCGGGGGAGCAAGGCCGATGCGCTGCCATTCAAGGCAACCTTCGATCGCCCATTGCAGGATGCCGGGGTGCTCGGCTTTGAGTTTTTCCGGCAAGTCTTTGTCGCGCTCGCCGGCTGGGATGGTGACGGTGAACGGTACAAGGTGGAAGCGGCGGCGGATGGCTTCATCAACATTTTTCAGGCTGGGCTTGTGGTTTCCTGCGATGATGAGTTTGAATTGCGGTGAGTATGTGAAAAAATCCTGTCTCATGAACCGGGCAGTGATCGGGTCGCCGCCCATCATCGCCTTTATCCGACTTTCGGCCCATGCCTTGCCTTGTTCGGTTTCTTGACTCACTGCCAGGCGCGCCCCGCGCAACATGGCGAGGTCGGTTGGGTGCCGGTCGCTGGTCGAGGCGGTGAAGGTCTCCATCCCGGCGATGCTGGCATAGTCGGCGAGGATGGCGCTGATGGTGTTCAAAAACGCGCCCTTGCCATTGCCTCCGGTGCCGTAGAAGAAAAACAGGGCGTGCTCGCTGGTTTGCCCGGTGAGGCCATATCCGATTGCGCGTTGCAGGAAGCTTTGCAGATCGGCATCGCCTGCGGTGATCTGGTCGAGAAATCGCAGCCACATCGGGCAGTCGCCACCCGGCGCGACGCTGGTTGTTTTCGTGCAGTGATCGGCAGGATCGGCAGGGCGGGGTCGGCCGGTTCTCAGTTCGACGGTGCCTCCCGGTGTGGCGAGCAGCCAGGGGTCACGGTCCCATTGGTCAACCGTGGCAGCATGGCGCGGGTCATTCCGGGCGAGGCGTTCGACGGCCGCCACGGTGCCGGCGCTGGCAATGCGATGCGCGATGGTGAGTTCGGCCGATCGAGCAGCATCGCGGCAGATTGCGCGTGCGAGAGTGAAGGCGTGTAGGGTTTCGTCGTCCCTCCAATGCGTGCCGGTCCACTCATGCCAGCGGCCAAACTTGGCGGTGTAGCGCAATGCGTCGGCGTGCCGGTGGCTGAACCGTAGCGCCAGGTCATCGTCGCTGTATTCCGGCGCGTCAGTCGCGGCGCGGCGGCGGGTGGCGTTCCGGGCGGCGGTGACTTGGCGGTCGAGGGTCGCGACGGTGACGCCCAGGCGGCCGGCGCTGGTCAGCTTTTGCCGGTCGTAATTCATTGGATCGAGCATCATGAGGCGGGCGATCTCGATCGCGTCATCGGCTGGTGATCGGTGCATTGTCTCAGCGTCCATTGCGCGCCTCCATCAGTGGCGATGGTGACGGGTGCGAGCGTGCCCAGGCGGCGATTGCGGTGGCTTCGCCTTCGGGCTTGCCGGCATCCTGCGCTGCCCGCTCCAAGGTTTCGAGGACGGTGGAGGCGGTGAGCAGCCCGGCGGCGGTGAACCGCGCCAATGATCGCGCCTCACGGATCAGGGTGAAATGCCGGTCTCCGGTGCCGGCGGTGGCGATGCGTGCGGCGGCGTTGCGGAGGGCGACGCTGGCGTAGGTCGAGGCGCGGGCGTCGTCGGGTTTCGGCAACGGTGCGGCTGGGCGAGGCGAGGGCGAGGCGAGGGCGGCAGCGGGCGGAACAGCGACGCGGGGTTCGCCGGAGAGGATGGTGGTGCGGGTCGGTAGGGGATCGGTGCCGGACTCAAAAACCGGCGCGGCCGTGTAGATGATCTGGGCCGGACGAAAAACGCAATCGTCCAAGCCGGCAACCGTGCCAAGCCATTGGGTGATTTCAGCGCGGGTGATCGCTCGGTCGAGCCAATGCCATAGGCGTATGCGGATGCCGGGCTTTATGCCGTGCGAGGCGGTCGCCGAGACGATGCAAGCGGCGGTGTGGAAGGCCGCGGGCAGCCTCGCCAGCGCCACCCGGCCGCACGCGGCGAGGTCAGTGAGGTCGATATCATCGGGCTTATCCAGCGTGTCCCAATCGGTCGCAATCCAGAATCGTTGGCACTCGTAAAGCGTCGGTCGGTCGCCTGTTTTGGGGTCACGGTAGAGCAGCCGGCGGATGGGGTCAGTGCGATCAGGATTGGTGAGAGCAGCCCGGACAATGCACCGATCAGGGCGCGTTGAAAGCCAAACCAGCGCGCGGTGCAGATCATCGAGATTTTCAACATCATGCTCAATCGCGGTGAAGGTGCGGGCTTCGTCGTAACCGACGATCGAGCCGTCGGCTTGCACGAGCTTGGCGAGGCGACGGCCGCGACTACGGAGAACGGTGAGGGTATCGCTGTTCATGCCGCACCGTCCAGGGCGTTCGGGTGTGCGGCAGTGAGGGCGGCGATCATTGCCGATGACCAGCGTTCGCGAGTTGGTTTGTCGGTGAAGCTGATGATAGGCAAGTAACGCGCCTTGCCGGCAGCATCCTTCATCGCAACGCCATCGCGCCCGATCATGGGCTTAGATGGCGGGGCAGCCCAGGGCTTCCCATCGGTGACGTGCACCACGATATCGTGCAGCACCATTCCGCTGGGGAGCGTCGCAGTCATGAAACCCCGCATCGAATTGCGGTGGAGGGGTTTCCATTCATCGACCTTGATTTGCTGGGTCATGATGCCACCCGAATTGAACAGGTGATCGCAGCGGCGAGGCGGCGGCAGTGCCCTGCCTCGGTCTCGGCATACCCGCGAAGGATAGGGTCGCGGTCGCGGCGGGCGAGGATTTGATCGGCCCGGCTGGCAAGGGAACGGGCGGCGCGGCGGAGGTCGGCGATGGGCAGATTGATGGTAGCGTGGTTTCGCTGGTCGCGGGCTTCGATGTCGCCTATCAGGCGGTCGTTGATAGCGTCGGCTTGTGTTTTAGCGTCGGTCATTTTGGTTATCTTTCGATAACCGGCGAATTTGCTTGATATAGGCGGCGGTGTTCGATAAGGTCCAGTTGTCCGCTGAAATCCAATTCGAATCGCGCGCCCGGTCAAACCCATTGGCCGGGTGTTGCATTTTTATGGTGCCGATCACGCAGCGCGGGGGTGTTCGATGCGGGATGAAACCCAATCGGCGAGCGCGGATTCGGGGATCAGCACGCGCGAACCAATCCGAACAATCGCTGGGCCATCGCCGGCCTCAATGTGCCGATCGAGGGTGCGAGACGACACGCCCAGCCGGGCAGAGGCGTCCTTTTTACTCAGTAACGTGATAGAGGGTGAACCGTTTTGCATTGTCTTGTCCTGGGTTGACAGTAAAAGCCACGGCCTACGTAATAGGGGCAGGAAATAGCACCCGGCAACAACAATAACGGGAAACAAAAATCTAATTCATTTCCGTTTTCTGATGGCTTCGGTGGTTTGGTGGATGCCAGCCGATTCCAAGACAAGGCTGATGAAAATGTGGACTTTGCCGGGGTTTAG
>NZ_JBMFGY010000199.1:0-4279 GCF_049977125.1 Acidiphilium sp.
GGGCGATCAATGGTGAGACGACGATGCCGACACCAGGACGGCAGATGGCGGGGATCTGATAGCAGAGCGACTTGCCGCCTCCGGTCGGCATCAGAACAATGGCGTCACAACCTGCGATAACGTGTTCGATGATCGCCTGCTGCTCGCCTCGAAAACCAGGCAATCCAAACACCGTCTTGAGAACACGTGATGCCCGATCGGTTTCCGAAACGGGGTCACGATCACCTTGCGAAGAATTTGGTACGGTTATCGCCATGCGCTGTATTTACTCGAGATCACAGGTTTCGGCACCACGAGGTTCGAGATCGTCATCAACATAGCCGCCTATTCCCAAGTGCCAGGGATTCCCTTGCGATTCGCCGTGTCCTAGACTCATGTCGACATGAGCCAGATCCCATCCATGAACGGCGTGATCCTCGAACTCCGGGCTTGTGCGCCAGAGTTGAACCGGTTTCGGAGTTGGCGGATCGAGATCGATCGCGATCTGTTCGGCCTGCTCAATGCCAGGATCACATATGGCCGGATCGGGACGACCGGCCGCACACGCCGGTGGGATTTTGAGAGCGACGCGGAGGCAGCGAGATTTCTGCGGGTGAAGCTCCAACGCCGGGCCAGCGGCACGAAGCGGCGCGGGGCTGTCTATCATGTCGTCGAAGCCAGCGAGATCGCGACCCCTTTCATCGGCCCGCTGTTGCCGATAGACCGGTTGACGGCATGAACGACAATGCGAAAACCCTTCCGGCATCCGATCTGTGGCAGACCTACCTTGATTGCACCGCCGACCTGAAGACGGTGATGCGGATCGAGGCCCTTAGTGCACCCTCATCCGATCAATATGGTCTGGCAGGTCTTCTCTCCCATAGCGATCTGCCGGGACCGAAAGGAAAGCCATGGTCCTATAATGCGGTCCGTCTGGCCCTCGATGGCCTGAAGCGCAAAGGGCTGATCACGGCGCGCGAGGGGTGCAAGCCGATCCTCCTGCATCCGGTCACGGTCGATGCGCTCGCGTCGCCGGAGGCCCCGGACCTCCTTGATATCGTCAATGTCGCCTATCCCACCACCTATGCGCGAATGCTCGGGGGAGCAGGCCGCTATCAGGGCGATTATGCCGCACTCGTCCGCATGCTGCGTCATGCGATCTATAGCAATGACGGTGAACAATTCGCGGCATTATGCACGTTCCACGACAAGCACTGCGTTCCTCATAGTTCGACCAGACTGCTGGCGACATTGTTCGCGGCGACGCCGATCGGGATCGACTGGCTGCGGAGCCGGCATCCACTGATCCAAATTGGCTTGTTCCGGGCGAAGCTGGACGCGCAGTTCGAAATGCATGACCCGACGCCCGATCTCGATGCGCTCCGGAGATATTTCAGAACTGTCGAGGATGAGGATGCCTTTGCCACTCTCGGCCCCCTTCTGTCCGACGACCATCTGCTGGCAGGGCGGATCGAGGAAGCCCGAACCCGCCTCGCGACATTTGGCGACTCCACGACGGTCGAGGCTCTATGCGCCACCGCCGCGTTCCAGTTTCTGACCGGGCAGGCCGATGCAGCGCGCCAAGGATATCGCGCTGCGCTAAAACGGCTACGCAAAGATCGCGGCCGGCGAAAAGTCTTCCTCGACGATGTCCATGGCCTTTTGTTTCTGCTCAGCCTGATCGAGACCAATGACGCGGTCGTGCATCATGAGATCGGTACCTATCTCGATAGTCTTCTGTCCACGGAGACGCCTCGGATTGGCGCCTATCGGAGCCTGCAGGCTCTGCTCTGGCTCAGCCAGGGGTTCGATGCCAAGGCAGCCGGGTTCGTCAAAACGCTCCGACGCGACATACCCTGCCCGCCGCTCGATCTCGCCATGCGGGCCCTCGCCGAATATGCGGTCGATCCCGAGCTGTCCCGCAAACATCGCGACGCCCTGGAAGCTGAATTCGGGCGTCTGAACGGGCGCTTCCCGCTGTTCGCGCAGGTCCATGCCGAAATCCTGATCGAGATCGCACCGGATCCCACCCCCTACCAGGCGTATCTTGCGGACATCAGTGCCTCGATCACCCTGCGGTTCACACAGATCATGCGCCTCCAGGAACCGTGGCAGCGCGCCCTCGATAATCTGGGGGCGCTGTTGGGCGCACGAACCCCAAGGCCCGATCCCGCAGCAGCCCGAGAAGGGCCTGGAAAGCGACTCGCCTGGTTCGTCGATCCGGTAAGTAAGGTGATCGACGTTGTCGAGCAGACGGCAAAGGGTACCGGCTGGTCCGATGGCCGGCCGATCGCCCTGAAGCGTCTGCACGAGCACGATGCCCGCCTGACCTATCTCACCCCGGAAGATCGCGCCGGGCTGGTTGGGCTGCGCCGTGAGGCCGCCGGCTGGGGGGACAGCGATGTCTATTATTTCGACCCGGTCCGCGTGCTGCCGGCGCTGGTCGGTCATCCGGCAGTGTTCGACGCACGGCAGCGGTCCCGTCCGCTCGAGTTGGTCGCCTACCCGCTGGAACTGATCATCAGCAAGAAAGGCAAGAACTTCCATCTCGCCCTGTCCCATACCGCCGATGAACCGGCCGTCTTCCTCGAAGCGGAAACCCACACCCGCTACCGGGTGATCGAGTTTCCGAGACGCCTGCTGTCGATCCAGGATATTCTGGGCCGACACGGCCTGACAGTTCCGATCAAGGCGCGGGATCAGGTGATCGCCCTGATCCGTGGCACCAACCCCACGCTGCCGATCCGGGCAGAGATCGATGAGATCGAGCAGGAGGTGCAGCCGGGCATCACGGCGCCAGTCGTCCAGATCATTCCGCAGAACGACGGGATCAAGCTCAATCTCATGGTGCGCCCCTTCGGCACCGAGGGACCTGCCTATGTCGCCGGACTGGGCGGGCGTTCCGCCTTGACCACGATCGCCGGCCAGCAGATCCGTGTCAGCCGTGACCTTCAAGCCGAGATCGCCGAGCGCAATGCGTTGATCGCCGCCTGTCCGACCTTGCGTGATCGTCGTGGCGCGGAGGCCCATGAATGGGTGCTCGACGATCCTGAAGGCAGCCTCGAATGCCTGCTTGAACTGCAGGCCTATACCGGGACGCTTGCGATCGAATGGCCTGAGGGCCAGCGGATCCGGGTTCACGCTGCCTCATCCGATCGGATGAAGGTGAAGATCAGCCGCGATCGGGACTGGTTCAATGTCGACGGGACCATCACCCTCAATGAGGATCGCGTGCTGGAAATGCAATTCCTGCTCGACCGGCTGAGCCGCGCGCAGGGGCGGTTCGTCAAGCTGGAGGATGGCAGTTTCGTCGCGCTCACCCACCAGTTGCAGAGCCAGTTGCAGAAACTGACGGCGGTTTCCGAGACGCATCGGTCCGGACGGCGGGTCCACGCGCTGGGAGCCGCCGCGCTTGATGCGGCATTGGCGGAGGGTGGTGCGGTCACCGCCGATGCCGCATGGAAGCGCCAGGTTGAACGGATCACCGCAGCCGAGGGCTGGACCCCTGCCCTGCCTGGTCATCTCCAGGCGGACCTGCGCGATTACCAGCTGGACGGTTTCGTCTGGCTCTCGCGCCTGGCCCGCTGGGGCGCTGGTGCCTGTCTCGCTGATGACATGGGTCTCGGCAAGACTGTCCAAGCGATCGCCGTGCTGCTCGAACGGGCGCAGTCGGGCCCCTGTCTGGTCGTGGCGCCGACGTCGGTCTGCCCCAATTGGGGTGCAGAACTGCGGCGGTTTGCCCCGACGCTTGCGGTTCATCGCCTGTCGGCCAGCAACGATCGCGCCGCTCTGATCGAGGGCTTGGGATCAAACGACGTTCTGATCTGTAGCTATGGATTGCTGCATCAGGAAAGCGCGTCGCTCGCCGGCGTCACGTGGTCGATGGTCGTGCTGGACGAGGCTCAGGCGATCAAGAACGCAGACACCAAACGCGCGCAAGCGAGTTTGTCACTCCGGGCGGATTTCCGGGTGGTGCTGACCGGAACGCCGGTCGAGAACTACCTCGATGAATTGTGGAGCCTGTTCAACTTCCTCAATCCCGGTCTGCTCGGGTCACGCGAGGGGTTCCAGAAGCGGTTCGCCATTCCAATCGAACGGGATCGTGATCCTCAGGCGCGTATGGCGTTGCGGAGCTTGATCCGCCCGTTCCTGCTGCGCCGGACCAAGGCCGCGGTGCTGAGCGAACTACCGCCCCGCACCGAGCAGACCATCGTCGTCGAAATGAACGAAGCCGAGCGGATCTTCTATGAGGCGCTACGCCGTCAGGCGCTTGACAGCCTCGCCGCGCTGGACACCCAAG
>NZ_JBMFGY010000200.1:0-1461 GCF_049977125.1 Acidiphilium sp.
CGGTTCTCCGGATCGAAGGCGAGCAGTTCGGCGAAGACGGATTTCATCATCATGGTCGCCGGGCCGCCGCTCTCGAGCCAGGTCGAGGCGCGCCAAGGCACCTGCGCGCGGGCAAGACGGGCAACGAGTTCGGCGAAGGGGCGTGGGATTTCCGGACCGAGCACCACCTCGATCGCCGCGTAATCGTGATCGCCGATCCGCACCGCCCGGCTGCCGATCGTCTCGGCATCGTCGCGAAAGATCTGGCTCGGCAGATTGGGCCACAGCACATGATCGGCGGCCGGTTTTTCACCCTCGTCGGGCATCCGGACCCGGACCGGATCGCCCGGCAGCAGCGGCGTCCAGTTGGAATCGCGGGTCTCGGGGTAGAGGGATTCACGCATGGTCACGAGGGCATCCCGGCAGGGGATTTCCTCGACCATGATCCCCTGACCACGAAACGCCGACATCACCCGGTTCACGAAGGCCATGTGCTTCACGCCGAGAATGTCGGAGGCGAGGAAGATGTTCTGTGCCTTCAGCCCGGTGGTCCCGATCCGGGGCGCGCCTTTGGCTGCGGCTTCCTGCGCCGTCTGCGACTGTGACGCTTCCTCGCGCGACAGCATCGATTTGCGGGTCCAGAGCACGAGATGCGCATCCTCCCAGCGCATCAGACGCGGCCAGATCTTTGCGCGCTCGGCGAAGATGTCCTCGAACGACATGCCGAGATCGCGGGCGATCGCGCGCGGGCCTGCGAGCATCGTCTCGAGGACGGAACCCGTCTGGGTCGGATCGCAGGCGAACCAGCATTGGATCCCCTGCCCTTTCGCTTCGAGCGCCCCCTGGAGTTCGAGACGCAATTCCTCGACGATCCGGTCGGTGCCCGCCTCGCCGATCATCCGGGTGAGGCCGTGAATGCGGACCAGTGATACCCGGTCGCCCTCGCGGGTGATCAGCGAGCGATCGTCGGCGGTCTCGAGATCGCAGAAATTGTAGAGCGGTGCCGGCATCAGGAACGAGGCCTTCGCCGCGAATTTCGCGAAAACCGAAAAGACCGACATCAGAGGAACCCCGACACGGCCATCTTGCGGAACCGCGCAACGTGCCGCTCGCCGATTAGCGGGACGAATCCGTTCTCGTTGACGAGTTTCCAGCCACCGGAGGTCTCTTCCATGGTCACGGTGCGGGTCATGGTCCGATGCGGCGCGCCCCGGCCGAGCAGCGCGGCGACCGATTTGGCCCGGAGAAAAGCGGGAATATCGTGCAGTTTCAGGACGACCGACACATGCGAGATGGTGATGCCGTGCGACGCCGTCGGTGTGGTGAAGGAGGCAATCCGTTCGGCCGAAACCCGGCCACCTGCATAGCTGGTGATCCAGGGAACCTCCGCCCCCTTCGAGAGATATCCGGGGATGAAACCCTGTGACATCTGGCCGGTCGAGACGAGGATCGGGACGGTCCCGCCCAGTCCCTTCGGCAGAT
>NZ_JBMFGY010000200.1:1561-2937 GCF_049977125.1 Acidiphilium sp.
TTACGGGGCTGACGATTGCGGGCGATGAACGCCGGGTAGACATCCTGCCCGCCCGCATAGAACCGACCCCTGTGCAGAAAGCGAAGCCCGCGCTGAAGACGCGGCGGACAGGTGCCGCGGAACGGATCATGGGCGAGGCAGATATCGATGACATCCGTGACCGACCGGACCCCCGCCTTGTCGCGCAGCAGGATCCAGCGATCCAGAAGACCCGCCCAGATTTTCAGGATATGGCGGGATTTCGGGGTGTCCTCACGCGGCGCGCCCGAGAAATCGACCGGCAGGCCGATCGTGTAGGCCCGCTCATGCAGGCTCGAGGTCAGGCGATTGAGTCCGCGCTGGGACATCTCGGGCAGCCAGATCGGCAGGATCTCGCGCGGGGCGGTCAGGCGACCCGCGCCCTGAACGAGTACGCAGGCCGGACAAGCCTCCAGCAGATTGCCGGCGTCGCAATGGCGGCGATCACCGTCACGAAAGAAAATGAACGGATCGCCGGCGAACGGCAATCCGCAGAAGTGGCAGTGTGACCGGGAGGTCTCCGCGACCTTCCGACCGGTTGCCCGAACGCCCTGGCCATACCCGCCGAGGCTCGATGGATGAACGCCGATCGAAAGGGTCGCGGAGGTCGACATAACGAGTCAGCCCTGACCGAAGGTCAGCTGCTGCTGCTGGCCGGTCACCTTCGAGTTTGCCGCTGAGACCGTCTGGCTCGAGTAGTTGACGATGCTCGGCAGCGTCGCAAAAAAACCCGTGGCCACGAGACCGGCGATGGCATAGCCGAGCCGGTGCTCGCTCGAATTCGGGTTCTTGCGGTTGTGGAAGAACGTATAGCCGGATGCCAGCGCGGCCACGAGTGCCAACGCGTAGCTGAACAGATCGCCGATATACGTCGTGCCGGTCAGCAGATCGGTCGAGGCCGCCTGCATCCGTCCGCCCAGCGTGTCGCCGGCGGTCGCCGCGAACGCCGGATGCACCGCGGCCGCGATAGCGAGCGTGGCGAACCCGAGCGAGAGGGCGTTACGGGACTTGAGTGATTTGGCAAGACGGCGGAACCACCGCGGTGCCTTCGGGGTGTTGATGGTGTCCATCAGTCATCAGGCTCCAGAGACGGAGGGGGAATTCCCTCGCGTGAAGCCGATGCTGCCGGACAAGGATGCAAACGCCATGCGGAAAATCGGCGTCGCGGGAGGACAAATTTTTCACGAAATCGCGATTGTATTCGGGTCGGCGAGACCGGCCGCGACGAGGAACGTCCGTGCGTCGGCCTGGTATTCCGCGATCAGCGGCATGACGTGCTCGCGCAGCACTTTGGGGCATCGGCGCAACCGCCGGCCGCGATCCTGATCGGGCAACCGGAGAAGTGCGGCGGCAAAATT
>NZ_JBMFGY010000200.1:3037-4264 GCF_049977125.1 Acidiphilium sp.
TGGGACTGGATCCGTTCCGGTAAGAGCCGTTCAGGCGAGACCAGATCATGTGAAATACCCCATAATCGTCTGCGAGATGAACACGATGTTCATCAGGGCAATCCCGAAGACGAACTGCACCATGGGCAGCGAGTAGCCGTGCCGCCGCTTGCCTTCGGCCACGGCCTTCGCGCCGAGCCAGGCGAGTAGCACGTTGAACGCGCCATACGCGACGAAAAAAGCGGAGAAGGCGGTGATGATGTTCAGAAAACTCTGCTCGGGCGTCGATCCCATCATGCCGGTGGCGCCGACCTGCGGCGCGGTGAACGGGGTAAATCCCGTCTGGATCGAGGTCTGGGTGCCGCCCCCGAACGTGTTGTTGGAGAAATTGAGGAATTTGTTGAAATCGACCAGCACCGTCCCGAACAAAAGCAGCAGGGGCGGCATGTATTTCCGGGATGACCAGTAGGTCCCCGGCTTCATCATCTGCCAGGCGCCGTAGCCGGCAAGCAGAAAGCAGGACAGGCCGACGACGAAGCAGATGAGCGGGATGAGGATGCTCAGGACATTGGCGATGTCCGTACTGAAATTCACGAAACCCTGCATGGCGTCCCCTCCCTGCCCGGCCGTTCAGCGAATCACGCCATGATCGGTCCGGATGATCCAGCCCGATCCGTACTCCGAGATCGAGATCACCCGTCCCACGCCAGGCACCACGCTGCCAACCGAGACCTCGTAGGTCACGCCATTGCGGACGAGCATGGCGAGGCCGGGGCTCGCGGCCTGAACGGCATAGGATGACGGACTGACCGGCGCGACGTGTGGCGCTGAGGCGGGGAATAGCTGCGCCGAATGGACCGGAAGCGGTACTTTTGCCCGTGCGGCGGGGTCCGAGGCACCGGCGAGCGCGAGCGCGTCATGCGCCTGGTCGAAGGTCAGGCGCTGATTGAAGGCCAGCATCTGGCGATCGACCTGATGACGAAGCGTCGAGATCTCGACCTGCATTGCGGCGTTCTGGCTGCGCAACTCGGCCACGAGACGCGCGATTGCTGCGACCAGCGAGGCGGTCTGGACATCGTAGGTGCTCGATGACGGCGCAGCGACCAGGCGGGTTGCGACCTTCAGCGGATGCGGGATCGATTGAAGCGTGCCCGGACGGGGCATAGGCCCAACCAGCGGCGAGGGCGTGGCAGGGTTCGTGCTCGCCGTCGGAACATTCGCACCGGCCGCGACCGCCGGCGTGACATG
>NZ_JBMFGY010000201.1:0-4241 GCF_049977125.1 Acidiphilium sp.
GACTCCCGCTCCCACCAGCGGGAAAAATCTGCTCGGCGTAGTAGCAAGGCGATCGGATTATCGAGGTTGTGCGTCTGATCACCTTTAAACCCTCAACTCGTCATCGAGTGTAACTGGCGGTGGGTCAAACATAGGCAACCCGGTTTCGGGGGACAAAAGGCACGGGGCCACGAAGAGTTGGCCGGTCCACATCCCTTGCAGGGTCCGGGTCGTGACGAGAGTCCAGAAAAAAGTAAGCACAACAGTAAGAAGAGCTCCAAACCACTCGAAAATTGCAAAACGCGTTTCGGAACCCAGCGCGAACGTTGCAGCCGTATAAACACCGAGCGGAAACGTGAAACCCCACCAACCCATGTTAAAGGGTAAGCCCTCTTTCAGATAACGCAGCGTGATCAACGTCGCCATCCCAAGCCACCAGATGCCAACTCCCCAGAGAAACAGACCACCGAGCAGCCCAATACCCTGCGCCATCGCAAAGATGGATGAAAGGCCGGTACCTGCAAACGCGCGGGTGGAGGCGTTTCCGAGTAACAACAACCCCAAGCTACCCGTGCCAATGGGGCCGAGAGCCAGCCAGGTTGAGACGGCCATATCTCGATGAGGCAATTTATGCAGTACCAGGCGGAGAAACAGAATAGCCAGAATACCAAAGGCAAGAGGTACCGAGATCGCCCATAGGGCATAGCCAATGGTAACGACGAATTGCTCGATTTGTGCCGACAGATGAGGACCAATCGTGCCGGCACTTGCTGCTGCAACTTCGGCTGGTACGATCGGCAGGAGCCAGACGCCGGTCATGCGTTCGAATGCATGTTCCTGACGCGTGAACATATAAAACGGCACCAGCCAGCCAATGATCAATGATAATGCAGCATCGACGATCCAGAGATCGAAGGCAGCATGCACCGCAATATGAGAGTGACCATAAAAATCCACGGCACCATTGATGATTGGCGCCAACCCCATTGGAATCGCACCGAGAAACATCGATTGTACCGGATGATCCAGCAATCTGAAGGCATCATGGCGGAAAAATACGAAGCGACTGACGAAAAGAATCGAAAAAACAACGTAGAATCCAATATCAGCCCAAAAAAGAACGCGCGTCAGCGACTCGATGCCAGGGACGGGGATCGGGAACTGCGCCAGCATCAGGAACAGGATCCCCGTACCCATATTCAGGGCGAACCAGTTTGGCGTGAATTGATGCACCAATTCTCGAGGGTGAGAGAGTTTGCGTAGAGGGTGTAGGTCAATCATCGAGTTTTTACCATTGCCCCGCCATAAATCCCAGTCGCATTATACTTGGTTGGAATGCTGATGTTTCTGGTCGGGTGTCCCACTTGTTCCTGGAAAGTCGCCTCCGCTCTCCAGGTAATCTAGGCATCGGCAAGTCCGTGCATCAAAAACAGGGGCGTCTGCCGGCGCACATGACCGCATGGATGGTAGTGGATCTATCCGGGCTCGACCTGCCGGTGATCCAGATCTCCGGCGTTCAGCTGACCGACGATCTGACGTTGCTCGCAGCCGTGGGTGGCAACATCCATGCGAGCTCGTCATGTAACGGCATGAACAGCGATCGGCTGCGGCGGAAGCGGCACTGCGGCGGCTTTGGAATCGAGCAGGGCGAGCAACGGTTTGATGATATCAAGCGGCATTGGGAAAATGACCGTCGAGTTCTGTTCGGCGCCGATTTCGGTGAGCGTCTGTAGGTAGCGCAGCTGCATGGCCGCGGGCACGCTGGACAGAATCGCCGCCGCATTGACGAGCGTCTGCGCCGCCTGGAATTCGGCTTCTGCGTGAATGATCTTTGCACGGCGATCGCGTTCCGCCTCCGCCTGTTTGGCAATGGCGCGGATCATATTTTCGGTCAGTTCGACCGTGCGTATCTCGACATTGCTGATCTTGATGCCCCAGACTTCGGTCTGTCCCTCCAGAATACCTTGCAAATCCTGACTGAGCTTCTTGCGCTCGGAAAGCATCTCATCGAGCGGATGCTGGCCGAGCACGGCGCGGAGGGTCGTCTGTGCGAGCATCACGGTTGCAGGCATGTACTGCTGGACTTTGATGATCGCGTGCTCGGGGTCAATAACGTTGAAATACAGCACCGCATCGACCTTCATCGAAACGTTGTCGCGCGAAATCACATCCTGCGCGGGGATCTCGATCACCTGGATGCGCAGATCGACCCGAACCATCTCCTGGACAAACGGGATCAGTACAATGATGCCGGGGCCTTTCACCTTCTGAAATCGTCCGAGTGTGAACACGACACCGCGCTCGTATTCCCGCAGGATCTTGACCGTTGCGCGGATCAGGACGCTGAGGACGATGAAGGCGACGATCACGAACAAAAGGCTGGTGATGAAATCTTGTGCTTCGAAGTTCAATTGATCTCTCCTGATGTCCAGCCGGCTTTGGCTGATACCGGCTGATCTTGATGGCCTGCCGACGACGAACGTTGGGATCTCGTCACGTTTGTGTCGGTGCGCTCAAAATGTAGGCTTGATGAGGGGCAAGTGCGAGATTCGGGCATTACGGAGATCGCAGGCAATTCAGCCGCAGATTGGCAACAATTGGATCGTCCAGCTGAACCATGCTTGAAGCTGACGCCGTACGGGGAGAAGTAGCTTGGGTGCCACCAAGAGAGGAGATCGCACCACCGGCGAAATTTTCGAGTATAACACATAGATCATATGATTTCATTGTCATCCTTTATGGGACCCTATGTCAAAGTGAGTGTCGCAACATTGGTACAGTCCAATCCGACTGGAAACATCTGCACTTCCACGTGAAGGGTGACGTTCTCTATTGATATTTCATTAACTAATCAGAAATATGGCAATGGCAACAATCCAGAACGCCACTGCCAAAGCAATCCCAACCAAAATCCCTCGTGACGGTGCGAGATCATCACCATCCCCTGACGTATCCACAGGCGCAGAGACATTACCGTCATTGTCAGCCGGCCTGCTTCCCCAGGTCGATCTCCGGAGCAGCGGGATCAGGTTTCGATTACTAAAATTCCGCCGCCCCGGTCTCCGGCGTTCCTTTGAACCACTTTTATCCTCTAGCTGGTTCAGTAGTGCCTCGGTCTCGTTATCATCGGTCACGGTAACTTTACTCTCTGGTCGCTCGCTTCAACGAGCCATTCATTTCTGCTGTTTATTTCACGCGAAAGAGGACATGCATCAGCTGCCAATATCGTAAATTAGGTTAAACTTCATGATAGCTGATCGTCAGTTTCCGTTAAATGCGTAATCGTATTCCGCAATACCAGATGAATAACCGCATGACCACCCTGTTAATGGAACATAACCATTACGATGGTGGGTGCACGAATGCGCTTCATTCTCATTGTCACAAACGGAGTTTATGTGTCTGATAATCGATTTTTTTTCGATCCCGATCCAGCGCCAGTTCGATATCTTCTATGTCGTTCCCATTTTCTAGATTCCTATACTTCCTAATTCTGAAAATCCTACGCCTGGTTCGCACCGGTCACTAGCGATATCGTGAACGTCCGGATCAAGATCGGTGAGCAGCCAGGTCCCGCTGCCGAGCGGGTCGAACAAACTCACGACGGGAACGAGGTTGAAGTCCGGGTTGCGGGCGTATTCGCGGCCGTTTTCGAGCATCGTCGCGCGTTGTTCGTCTGTGATGAGCATGTGGCCTCCTCGTGCCAGGCTTTGCAGCCCGGCACGTACGCAACACGTGGCTGGAGAGCGATTCAGCTTCGTCGGCTTCGAAAGTGCGGCCATCCCTGCCAAGAAATCAAGCAACCTGGTGCGCAAGTCACCCGCGCGGTCGTGTTCAACACCGCCATTGGCAATTCTGCATCTCTTTTCACCACCGTCACCGACAAGGCCGGCCTACCCTGGGCGATGAGCGATCGTCTATTTCACCACCCTGATCAGCGCCTTCGCCTGTGTCCTGACCTGCGTGAACGCCGTGGCGCGGAAGCTATATTCGATGAGGCGGTACTGTCTCCCCCGACGGGGCGGTGGGAAGGATGCACGATACCCACCAGACCCCGCAACGCTGGCCGGTGCCGCATGGTTCGAGATGCTGCGGCAGAAATTACCCCACATCCTCAACTCGATCGGCCTTGACATTGAGGGGTAATTCGGCGTTCGCGCAATTCCCCCTTCGACGATTTCAAGCCCGAAGGTTGAAGGGATCAATAACCTTAACTTTGAAGCTTGCAAAATCCCTGACATTCCGTGTTGCAACAACGAGAT
>NZ_JBMFGY010000202.1:0-4225 GCF_049977125.1 Acidiphilium sp.
CATCCTCTTGAAACTGGCCAATGCCAGCCGAGACGACCGCATCGCATGGTGGAAGAAGATGCGAGTGACACACTGACACCACCACGGGGCGGCACTCGCCGCCCCACCCTTCCACCAACCATGACGGGATACGAGCGGCCTCAGCGCCGCCCGTTTGCGTTCATCGGCACAACTAATTCCACGCCGCATAAACGTAAGCAGCGCGCAAAAGCGCGCATACGGGGCCAGCGGGCTTCGCCCGCTATACCCCGGCACCCCCGCGCCTGGCGGCGCGGTGAGGCTGGATCATCGAGAGTCCGGATCACCCCCCGATCATAACGCTCAGCCGTTGAACACAGGTTGATCGCCAACACCCCCCATCCGCTGGTTCATGACAGAATAAAAACCGCCGATCGTCATGCCCTGCAAGTTATTGTTTGAGATGTCGACAGCCGGAACCACCTGCGCCAATGGCTCGCTCAAATCCTTAACTGTCGCCAAAGGAGCGCCAACCTGCGGACCAAAGACATACGCGCCATACATCTGGTCAATTGTTGGCGGTGAACCGGTAGCGGCTTCAACACTATTCGCAAAAGAAACCATCGTATCCGCCGCCACCACCGCCTCATCCTGCGGGTTCGACATATCCGCCAGCGTGTAAGGCAACCCAAACTGCTGACATGTCGTCGTCCACGTACCACTTTCCACCTGCCAAGGACCGAACGCAGACGTTGTGCCGCTGGTGTCACCGATATTCTGAAAATGGCTCTCGACCTCGGCGATCGCTGCCATCGTCGTCGGATTCAGGCCTTCCGCTTGCGCCGCCGCAAGCGCCGCCTGCCCGTAAGGTGTCGCCATCAGCTCAGCCATCACATTGCTGCTCGATGAACCAGACCCCGATCCGGTCCCTGTCCCACTTCCGGTCCCCGTAGGCAGAGGGGCACTTGAGCCCATCGAAAATGCCGGTATCCCCGGAAACTGAAATACCGGAACAACCTCCGCCGGGGCTTGCGGCATCGGTGCCACATTCTGCGCCATGGCCAGCCCGATCGAAAGCAGCGCCCCCGCCGACTCAGCCAGACCAACCAAAACGTACGTTCTCACTCTCCTGCTCATGGCACCCTCTCAATGAAGGTTCATGGCTGGAATGCCGTTTGCTTGCACGCCCATCACCTGACAAGTCACCGATGGTGCATACGGATCATGAAACGGTGACACATACTTGAGGGGAATGTAGCCGATCAGATTCTTGTTCACTAAAACCCGCGCGAATCCATGCGTGTAGGCACCTCCAACTGCCTCAAACCACATCGATCGCGCCACGATCCGCGAGTGGACATTTGGTTTGGCGTAAATCGGCTCGAAAGACTTCAAATCCTTGCACACCCAGAACCCTTTGATCGGATAAACCTTCGGGTTCGGCATCGGCGCGATCGGCCCCGAATGAGAGAGGTTGAGCGGAGCGGCACGCAGCCGCTGATCCGACTCCTTCTGCAGCTGCTCCAGCTGCTGCCGGGACATCACCTGCCCCGGCTGCGGTGAAACCTGCCCGTAAGCGTAACCGACGCTCACGACGATCGCCGCAATAGCGGCGCTGAAACCTAGCCTGCCCATCACTTTTACTCCCTTGTTGGATTGGACAACCCTGTTTTTTCAGACGCTATCGCCAGTGCAAAGCCTAAAATCGCATCCCGCCATATTCCGGTTTCTTATTGATATTTGCTTCAATCTCGCGGACTAAAGCCTCCGAACCCGGCCACTTGGCGCTGGCAAAATTACTCAATGGACAATAAATCTGATGGCCCTTCCCGAATGCCCGATTATGCTCACACCTCACCAGCCCATAATCGAGGATATGCTCCAAAGTCGCATTCCGGTTCGCCATGATGGTGCTCACCGAATACAAGGCGACCAACCCAGCCACCACCGACGCCGCAATCCACCAAGACCGCTCGATCTTGAACTCGCGCCGGGGCGGAGGCTGGACGATCTTGCGCATCGCATCACTCAGCTGCGACACCAGCGTCCGAACCGCTTGGTTCACCGCCCGATCCGCACCGAGCAGATTGCCGCTCTCGTTATCCTCTTGCAGAGTACCAATGAGCCGCCTGAAGACGAGTATCGACTCATACATTTTCGCCGCCTCGTTGCGCATCTCCTGCAGCAGCGCCTCGCCACTCTGCTCCAGTCCCTCGATCAGCGCCGGAATCGTTGACATCAATTCGACGATTGCGCGCTGAGACGCCAAGGACGTCCTTAAATAGATACCCTCAGCGTGATCAGGACGCACCCGCCACGTCTTTGCCGCAGCTTCCAGTTCGTCCATTTTTGTGATGCACGTCTTAACGGCCTCCCTCGCCGCAGCAAGCTGTTCGGCGCGAGCTCGCCGGTCGGCATCTTGCCGGGCTTGGTTCGGATTCCAGATGATATTAGGCATCGGTTGCCTCCTCGCTTGACGCACCGGTCGGACCAGCATCCGGAATCCGTGGAAGCCACTCGCGAGGCAGCCGTTCGATCAGCGGCGCGACTTCCTCATTCCACCACAGGTAGACCCGCTCCTGATCGAATGCGGAGATCGGCCGTACTCCAATCGGAACTATCCCATCTCCAGCGTCATCAAACGAAATCCGGCGGTCGACCACCTCTTTCATGCAGCCAAGCAGCGGCAGAATGAAGGAACGTGCACCGGCTTGGTGCGCCTTCACGATCATCTCGTTTTCAAACACATGCCGCAATTCCGTAAACGGCGACGCTTCCGGATCGAGCAGCCCGGCATTCATGACGAGTATCGTCGGACACCCGGCGATCTTGCTCGCCCAGTTTGTGCTGAAATGATCGAGATCGCCCCGATCCGTGCCGAGCACATGGATCATCACCAGCTTGATGCCCATCTTTGCGGTTACCCGGTTCAGATTGATCGAGTCCGCCATCCGCGAGAGGATCAAATCTCCGCCGCCTACATCGAGAAGGGCGTCATAGCCCACCTCGCCCTGCTCGGCGATCTTCGCTTCAAGCCATTTGCCCCGATCCGACAGCCCGCCGTGGCTAGGCTCCTCGACATTATCGAAGAATTCGCTCAGCGATCCTGACTGGGTATGGGGATCCACATTCCATAGAGCCAGCTTCGCATTGCGCTTCCGGAAATACTGGCCAAGGATGTTGAGGATGGTGGTCTTCCCGACACGCCCTCGACCGACGGCGATCATCAGGACGGGTTGAGTTCCAGTAGGACGTCCGGTTCCGGCGACGCCTCCCGACAAGCCTTCAGGTTCAAAATACAGCATAACACTCTCCCATGGACGGTCGCCAATCGACCGCCTCTGGGAGGAGCCTGCGAAACGCTATCGCCACTCCAAATGCTTTTTTTTAGTTTTCCGGCGGGTCTTGATCACTTTTCTGCGATATCGCCGCAATCTCTGCCCTGATGTCTTTGATCAGTTTGTTTGGTCGGACTCCGTGTCGCTTGAACTCCATCGCAGCCAACTGATCGAGTGTTTCCTCGATCGAGGGCAGCAACTCAACCTCGGCAACCGCTTCAGCACTCGGACGCGTCCCAGTTGGCCCAACCGGGACGACGGCACCACTTCGCACAACCGGATTGCCGGTTTGTCTGCCCGCTGTCCCGCCCCGGCTTTCACCAGCATTCGAAAACTTAGTCTCGACAATCGGTCGCTCACCGCTCTTAGTATCAGCAGTCTGCGCTTCGTTGTGCGTCTGATAATATTTTCGGACCTCCCACCAGATTCGGCTCGCCCGCCCTTCGGAAATCCGATTCCCATTCCCATCCCGTAAATCGAGAGCCGCGATCTCGGGCTGCGCAAGAAAACCTTTCCAGTCTATTTTTCGACCTTCTGCGGCATCTAGAATCATGTCGTGATTGAGTAATAGAAACCGGTGAAAAGGTGAAAGAGATGTGATACGTGAGAGCGTCGCGCGCGAAATTGCACGGGTTCCATAAGCCATAGCTCTGTCGTTAGGGTTTGTCGCTCTTCTTGCCTTTGTAGTGCGTTTATCCATCAAACAATTCCAGCTATTTTTGACTAATCCTAGTCTACAAGCAAAGCGTTATAGTGTACCAAGCCGATATTCTGACATTCACCGACACTGTTCATCTATTCTACACCCATTTTCCGGCGTGTCACCCTCTTTCTACACCCTTCTTCAGCCCATCTTCCGAGATCTTCCGACTTCCCCTTTTTTCCTCATACACCAATGCACCCTCGCCGGGCGCGAAGTGATCAGTAAA
>NZ_JBMFGY010000203.1:0-4192 GCF_049977125.1 Acidiphilium sp.
TCACCAGCATCAGATTGATCGCATAGCTTTCCGCGGCCAATCCGCCCTGCGCGCCATAGGACAACGCGTTCTGCTTGAGGGCAGCGCGCCGCATCGGTGAGATCGTTTTGTGTTTCGCAGCAAGCGGCCGGAGCGACTGCAACTCGTTGAGGGATGGCGGGGCCTGCCCGCCGGTGAGAACGCCGTTGATCCGTGCGCCGGCGACGGGGTTGTTAAGCGGGTTGGCGTTGTTGCGCAGGCTCCGCGCGATCACGCCGGGACTGGCCGAAATACCGGTCTGGGGAAACGGCGCCTGTGCCGCCCGGACTGCCGGAGCAAGCAACAGGGCGACCGGCAACGCAGCCGCAGGAAGCATTCGTCTCATCGATAGTCTCCTCGGGAATTGAACAGTTCGGGCGGCAACGGATCGATGATGCCCAGACGGAAGAACAACGCGCCCCTTCGCGCGCCCGACACGAGGTCGGCCAGAAAATCGCCCATCGGGTCAGTGATCTGGATCATCCGGACCGGTAGACGAGGGCGGGGCGGAGAGCGGCGGGGGGCGCGGAGACGGCGACATTTTCGTGCCATGACACCCGCCTCACTTCTGGACCGACGCGGCAGGCACCGCGACCGGCCGGGGATACCGAACGTCGATCGTCTGTTCGGCGGGAATGACTGTGACCGTCGCGCGCGAGCCGGCCTCGATGCCGAGGGTGCGGATCACCGTCGAGACCGGGATCTGGTCGGCGTGGACCGAGACCAGAACCGGGACGACGCCCTTCGGATGGTGGATCACCACATGGTAGTTGATCAGCGTGCCGAGCGCCTGGACTGCCGGCCCGAGATTGCCCTCGTAGTTCCATCGAATGCGTTGTTCGAGTTCACCCGGCAGGGCTTCGGGCAATCGTGCTGAGGCCAGCGTCATTACCGGCTCGCCGTCGAGTTGATCGACCGATTGATCAGTTCGCAGGATCGCCTTGTTGAGGGCGATCTGGAGGTTCGGCATGCCGGGTGTGACGACATTGGCCGCAACCTTCGGGACAGGACCGGATGCGCAACCGGCGAGAAGTGTTGCTGCGAACAGGCCCGAAGCGATAGTTGAATGATGCAAAACACGCATGGTGATCTCCCTTCGAGACCACGGTGCGAAATCCTATCGCCACTCCAAACTGCTATTTCAGGCGATCACGCGATTGGGATAATTAAAATCGACTGTTAATTTGCGAAGGCGTTTTTCGAGGCGCAGCCGCTCTCAAGCCGGGCCGAACTGGTTCGGCCGTGCGCCTCTTCCCGAACGCTCACGATCAGATCTACGGCCGGTTCGCAACCAGGGGGAGTTCGATTTCAGTCGGCAGCAGAATAAACATGTCATGCGCCAGCTCGTTGTTGATCTCAATGACTGATGCCGCATTCTGATGAGCTATCGCAAATGCGTTAATCGTGCGAGCTGCATGTTCCTCATTGGTAAAATAAGGCGAAGATGCAAATCCCCAGTTATGCACCAACATCCGATTATAGATGTAGGCTGCGTCGTCCTCGGCCAGACAAGGCACGAGTTGGCCGACATTAAACCCATACTCATCTCGGAAATAATGTGCCGAGATCTGATAGCACCGCTGGAGACTGGCATGGACTGCCGGAAAACCACCCGCGTAGAAATTATCGACGAAATTACCGACGCCTTTCTCGGTTTCGCCCCCATTAAAACCCGCAACCGAGACGATCTGCTGCTGCTGTGCATAATTCGGTCCGGGAAACGGTAAATCCGGTCCGATCTGATGTGCCGCCGATGGAATATATCGATAGTAGAGCGGGCCGAGGACGGCCGGATTGAGGTTGGCTGTACCCACCCCGCCCGCCTGCGGGAGCGTGCATCCCGCCAGCAACGACAGGGTGGCGAGGACGATCGGCAATCCAGCGCCGACACGGTGTGATCTGGCCGACGCGAGCGCCGTCATGCTGCACACGCGCGGGCACCAACCGTCATCGCGTGCGGCCAGAGAATATATCCGCCTCCCGTCCTGCCCGGCATCCATCGCCCTCCTGCTGCCCTTCCCGCCTCGGTCACGAAATACTTTTCTCCTTTTTTCTCGACAAGACCAGTATCAACCAGACGGTCGAAAAGATCCTGCGTCGACATACCAAGCTGCGCCGCCAGCTTCGCGGTGGTCAGTTTGTCGTAGGCGCCGGTCTGGCTGATCGCCTGTCTTTCGGTTTCGGGCGCGGACGTGCCGTCGGCTTTTTGGTCATTCCCATCGGCGTCGCGTCCATCATTCTCGACCCGTTCGAGCGTGATCCGAATTTCCTCGCTGATCCGCACGATCCGCTGGGCTTCGTCATAGGCGTCTCGATACACGACCGGATCTTCACTCCGGTCGAGCAGAATGCCCATCTCGTTGTTATTCACCATCGAGAACTCATAGAGATTGAGGCTTGTGATGATGCACCGCTCTTCGTTGAGGTAGCATTTGGCATGGAGATTTTTGCAGAAGGACGTCCGGACGAACGTCATGCCACGCAGCCAGTCGATTTCCGCCGGCGCGAGTTCGCTCTTGCCGTAGACGATCCTGACGTCGATTTTCAGGCGGTTCTTGTCCGCGATGAGTTCCTTGATGCGATCGTTGAGTCGCAGGAACGGGCTGATCAGGACCAGCCGGTCACGCGCCCCCTTGATCAGCTCCTCCAAGTGGTAGTTCAAGCCACTCGTATTCAGAAATTTCGCCATATACCCACATCTCCATAAGGTATGTTGCTGATCATCACAGGGTCAATCAAAATTCCACAAAAACTGAAAGGATGGTGGTTCGAAGAGTTTCATCAGCAATCGGCTTTCGTGTTTGGCAGACATTAGAAGCGCGCAGTGTGGTGGACCGGAAGGTTGCCGCCGATGACGTGATGGAGGTACACGACGCGCCCCATGACGCCGTTCCTCATGGTGAACAGTGCCAGCGGGTGGTCCGCCTCGAAAATCTGGCCGTTGCCCCCGAACAGACGCTCGCTTCCGTACCAGCTGGATCCTTCCGCATAGCGCAGCCGGTATTCCCCGAGTTGAAGGCGGAGCGAGACCGACATCCCGCGCCAGAGACAAAATTGCACGACCGGCTGGTGCGTCCCCTCGGCGCTCAATTCGACGAAATAATAGCGGGGTCCGGTATGGGGCGCGATGACCGTGAAATTGGCCAGCGTCGTGCCGGGCGGCCGGGTCGACAGCCAGCGAACCGTGTCATTTGCCGGAAACGGTTCCGCCCGCATGACCGCAAAAGGACCGAACGAAGACCCGAAACCGCTACCCTGCCCATCGACATACCTGCCGACCAGAAGGGCTATCCCGAACAGACCGGCGATCCACAGCAAAGACGTCGGATCAAACGAAACCCGACGCCCCGACCTGAAGGGGACATGATCGATCGTATACGGAGGATTCCTGGGCGGGTGAGGTGGCGATTGAGGAGCGGATTTTGCCTTGCGCATCCGCTCCGCTCGCCCCTCCTGAAACCAGTCGCGATCTTCGAGCCCCATCAGGCGGCTCCTTCCGCGAACGCCGGCCCATGCCAGCGTTGATCCGGCATGTCCCGAAAGAACTCAGGCTCGACCGCCTCGATCGAGATGTCCTTCGTCATGCCGCTACGATCCCATCCGTCCGACGATCTCGGCATCCGTCGGCCATGCCAGAATCGCTTCCGCGCGGCGCGTGCGGGTCGCCTTCACCGGCCCGGCCGCGCGCAACCAGCCACTCACTTTGTGCTCGAACGGAATGTCCTCGACATACAGCGAAGGCACCTCGTAACCGCGCCGGTATTCGCAATGCGAGACCGTCACCCGGCGCATCCCGCGCGTGAGCGCGACATAGGCAAGCCGCCGTTCCTCCGCGGCATCGCCATAAGGCGGTGGAAACGCGCCCGCTTCCCAGCCCGGTAGAAACACATGCGGGAATTCGAGCCCCTTGGCCTTGTGCAGGGTCATCATCTTTACCCGATCGGTCCGATCCTCGCCCGGCCCGGATGTGGCGAGGGCCGCATGATCGAGCAGTTCGCGCGCAGTATGAAATCCGCCGGCGATTTCGAGCAACTCCTGCAGATTCTCCAGCCGATCCTCGGTGGTCTCGGCCCGGCTCTCGCGCAACATCGTCCGGTAGCCCGTCCCGTCGAGGAGGGCGGAGATCTGATCGGCGACACTCCCCCGCGTGTCCTGTCCGACCAGGCGGATCAGA
>NZ_JBMFGY010000204.1:0-4121 GCF_049977125.1 Acidiphilium sp.
CCGGCCGCTGATCGCCGAAGAACAATTCGCTCACACCTTCCTGCACGGCGCGGCGAAGAAACTCCTGCACCGCGATCGGCCGATCGAAATTGTCGGACGGGTCGATCAGGATCGGACGGTGGAATTTCCGGTAGTCATCGATCGGGCGGTTATCGGGGCCTCTGCTGACCATGAGCACCACCGTCTCAGCGCGCCGGCGGCTGGCCGATCGGCCCGCCACTCGGCACATCGGTCGAACGCCAGTTCGCCGCGTTCGGATCAAGGCCCGGCTGATTGGTGATCCGAATGACGTCGTTGCCGATCAGCATGCGGTTGCGCCCACCGGAGACCGCCTGATGATGAAAGACCAGATCGGGCGATTCCACGAGACCGGCGCGCAGAAGCACCTGGTAACGGACCATGCCGATATAGTTGTTTTCGAGCCGGCTGAGATCGTCGAGGAAGATCTGCGCACCCTGAGCCTCGCCGAGCGCCCAGCCTTCAGCAACCCATTTGTGCCAATATTCCACCTCCAGCCGGGAACGCGGCCGGATCGCACTCGGTGGGGGCGTCGGCTTCGCCCAGGTTCGGACCAGATAGGTGCGCCAGTTGGGCGGCGCTGACGCCAGCTGCGCCTGCTGGGTGATCTCGTAGACCTGATCGGTCTGCTTCGCGACCTGACCACCGGGTGCCAGCGCGAAGGCCATCTGCGCCTCGGTGACGATCGGTGGGCGCAACAGGGTCTGCCCGTTGCTCACATTGACCATCAGCTTCCCGAAATCGAAGGTGCGATCGAGATCGGCCTGATAATTCACCAGCATCAGATTGATCGCATAGCTTTCCGCGGCCAATCCGCCCTGCGCGCCGTAGGACAAGGCATTCTGCTTGAGCGCGGCACGCCGCATCGGCGAGATCGTCTTGTGCTTGGCTGAAAGCGGCCGGAGTGCCTGCAATTCATTGAGGGACGGTGGGGCCTGCCCTCCCGTCAGAATGCCGTTGATCCGCGCGCCCGCGACCGGGTTGTTGAGCGGATTGGCGTTATCGTGCAGGCTCCGCGCGATCACGCCGGGACTGTCCGAAATGCCGGTCTGGGGAAACGGTGCTTGTGCCGCCCGGACCACCGGGGCGAGCAAGAGGGCGACCGGCAGCGCGGTAGTAGGCAGGATCCGTCTCATCGATGATCTCCTCGGGAATTGATGCACAATTCAGGCGGCAACGGGTCGGTAATGCCGAGCCGGAAGAACAACGCGCCGCGGCGCGCGCCCGACACGAGGTCGGACAGAAAGTCGCCGACCGGGTCGGTGATCTGGATTAGCCGAACCGGCAGACGGGGGCGGGGCGGAGAGCGGCGGGGAACCCGGAGACGATATTTTCGTGCCATGACACCCGCCTCACTTCTGACCCGGCGCGGCAGGAGCCGTGACCGGGTGGAGATAGCGAACGTCGATCGTCTGTTCGGCGGGAATGACGGTGACCGTCGCGCGCGATCCCGCCTCGATGCCGAGGGTCCGGATCACTGTCGAGACCGGGATCTGGTCGGCGTGGACCGAGACCAGAACCGGGACGACGCCCTTCGGGTGGTGGATCACCACATGATAATTGATCAGCGTGCCGAGCGCCTGGACCGCAGGTCCGAGATTACCCTCGTAGTTCCAGCGAATGCGTTGCTGAAGCTCACCGGGCAGGGCGACGGGCAATCGCGCCGAGGCCAACGTCATCACCGGCTCGCCGTCGAGTTGATCGACCGATTGATCGGTGCGGAGGATCGCGTTGTTCAGGGCGATCTGAAGGTTCGGCATGCCGGGTGTGATGACATCGGCCGCGACCTTCGGGACCGGGCCGGCTGCGCAGCCGGCAAGAAGTGCTGCTGTGAACAGGCCCGAAGCGATGGCTGTATGGTGCAAAACACGCATGGTGATCTCCCTTCGAGACCACGGTGCGAAATCCTATCGCCACTCCAAACTGGTATTTCAGGCGGTCACGCGATTGGGATAAGAAGATCTGTTGGTCAGGTCTCGATGTCGGTTTTCGAGAAATCGTTGCCTTTGAAGAGCAGCGCTGCCCGGTGCGCCTTGGCTGCGGCATAGGCGAAGCAATCGCCCATATTCAGGCCGGCCGGATGGCGCCCCTTGCCGAAATCGCCATAAGCCTGGATCGCAAACTCGTATTCGCGCTCACCAAGTGACGTGACCTCGATGCCATGGGCCGCCATGAAGCTTTTGACCAATAGTCGGGCACCTTCCAGCGAGAGGCCAAAACTCCGGCAGAGACCGGCGGTCGCCTCCCACATCGAGATTGGAGAGACAAGCCGGATCCGCTCCTCGTTCAACCGATCCGCGAGCTGATCGGCATCCTCCTCGCCGGCGATCATCGCGATCAGAGCCGAAGCGTCGATGAAGATCAACCGGATTCCCCGGACAGATCATCGAAAAAAGCCTTATCGGCCCTCAACCCCGTGGGGGGCGGCAATGGATGGGCCGCGCGCCATTCGCGCATACGCTCGCTCAGGGGTTTCGCGTCACGGGCACGATCGAGTTCTGCCTGAACAGCCATACGCACCGCGTCCTGCTTGGTCATGCCTCGTTCCTTGGCCAGTCGCGCGACGAGATCGGCCGTAAGATCGTCCCGAATGTAAAGGGGCATGGATGACTCCAGATATCTGTATATTCCTGAATAAATATCCGAATATCGGCGACATCACAAGGAAGCACTGTCGGCCCTCGACCCATCGACCCATCGACTAATCGGCCATTCCGACCTTCGCCGTTTCGCATCTGCGACCGTCATCAGATCGCGCCTGGATGGTGAAAACGCGCATTTCCGATGATCACGTCGTTGGAACCACTTATCTTCGGACGCTGATCCCGACCCGCTTCGCACGAAACATTCTTCGCTCTCAGGGGCGATCTTCTGCTACCGGTAATTCGATCATGGTCGGCAGGACGATCTTGATATCGTGGGTCAACTGACCGGTAATCTCGTGAGCAGAGGCGAGATTTTGGTGCGCGATCTTGAACTCGATCAGACTACGCCGCGCAAAGGGCTTAAGCGAGAAGAAATGATAGGACGGGAAACCCCAGTTCTCAGAAAGCAAGGTGTTGTAGAAATAAGCCGTCGTGTCCTCGGCCTCGCACGGCACCAGCTGCCCGAGCATAAAGCCGTATTCGTCCTCGAAATAGTGTTCGGAAATCGCGTAGCATCGCTCAACACTGGCCTGCACCGCCGGAAAACCGCCGGCATAGAAATTGTCGACGAATTTCGTGATGCCCGTCTCAGTTTCGGCACCATTGAAGCCGCTGACCGAGATAATCTGCTGCCGCTGCGCGTAAGTCGGTCCAGGAAAAGGCAAATTTGGTCCGATCTGATGCGCGGCGGAAGGAATGTAGCGGTAGTAGAGAGGGCCACGGGCGGCTGGGTTGAGGTTGGGTGTGCCCACTCCGCCCGCCTGCTGGAGCGTGCATCCTGCCAGCAACGACAGAGTGGCGAGGACGATCGGCAATCCGGCGCTGACTCGGCGTGGTCCGGACCAAGCAACGGTTTTGTTCAGAATCAGCCTTTCCCGCGCCCCCTTGATCAACTCCTCGAGGTGGTAATTCAAGCCGCTCGTATTCAGAAATTTAGCCATGTGCTCAAATCTCCATAAAGCTTGTCGCTGAAGATCACGGGACTCACGCCGAACGCCCTAAAAACCAAGCCCCAGAGATTTGGAGAGTTTCATTCGACGCGACCTTTCCTGTTTGGCGGGAATTTTCAGAAACGCCTGGTGTGGTGAACCGGGAGGTTGCCGCCGATGACGTGATGGAGATACACGACGCGCCCCATAACGCCGTTCCCCATCGCGAACAGGGCCAGCGGGTGGTCCGCCTCGAAAACCTGGCCGTTGCCCCCGAACAAGCGCCCGCTTCCGTACCAGCTTGATCCTTCAGCATAATGCAGCCGGTATTCGCCGAGTTGCAGGCGGAGCGCGACCGACATGCCGCGCCAGAGATAAAACTGAACGACCGGCTGGTGTGTCCCCACAGCGCTGAGCTCGACGAAATAATAACGAGGGCCGGTATGAGGCGCGATAACCGTGAAATTGGCGAGCGTGGTGCCGGGCTGCCGGGTCGACAGCCAGCGAACCGTGTCGTTCGCCGGAAACG
>NZ_JBMFGY010000205.1:0-4098 GCF_049977125.1 Acidiphilium sp.
GTTGCGGTCGTTCAGTTGTCCGCACAGCGATACTGAAAGCTGCCCTCCGTTCAGGCGAGTATAGACCGCCGCCGAAACGGCGGACAAGCGCTCTGGGGTACGAACCTGTTGTTAGGCTCCGTTCGGACTGGTTCAATGACAGCTAGTGAGAATGCGGTGCTTCCCTTATAGGGATACTATGAAGTTCCTGCACTCGGCCGATTGGCAGCTCGGCAAGCCCTATGGCCGCTTCGAGCCGGACATTCGCGCGGTGCTAACCGAAGCGCGCTTCGATGCGATCGACACGCTCGGCAAGGCCGCAGTGGAATTGGGCATCGTTCATATCCTCGTGGCTGGCGACATTTTCGACAACGAAGGGCCAGAGGATCGCACGATCGTCCAAGCTGTGTCGCGGATGGGGCGCTACAGCGTCAAATGGTGGCTTCTTCCCGGCAACCATGACTTCGCCCGCAACGGCGGCTTGTGGAATCGGGTTCGACAGCGGGCTGGGGATGGGATCACTATCCTCGCCGATGCGACGCCATACGAGATCGACAGCGGGATCTGGCTGTTGCCGGCCCCACTTGTCCATCGTCATAATCTGGAAGATCCAACCGCCCAGTTCGACGGCATGGAAACGCCAGGCGCGACCTTGCGGATCGGACTTGCTCATGGCTCGATCCGTGATTTCGGGAGCCAGGGCGAGACGAAGAACCAGATCGCTCCCGATCGGGTGCGCCGCTCCAGTCTTGACTATCTTGCGTTGGGCGACTGGCACGGGGTGCTTAAGGTCGATCAACGCACATGGTATGCCGGCACGCCCGAGACGGACCGGTTTCAGCGTGACGAGCCGGGTCATGCCCTCGTAGTCGACCTAGCAGCCGGTCGCGAACCGGAGGTCACGCCGCTTCGAACGGGGCGTTTTCAATGGCTTCGGCGGGAGTGGCTGGTCAATGAACTCGCAGCATTCGATGCCGAGAACGACCGCCTGCTCGACGCCGTCGATCCTTCGGCGGTCCTGCTGCAATTGACGCTCACTGGCATTACTTGCCTGAGCGACCGGATCGCGATGCTTCGTCATCTCGAAGATGATCTGGCGCATCGCCTGCGGTATCTCGACGTCCGCGCCGATAATCTGGTCGGGCGCCCAAGCGACGACGACCTTGCGACCCTCGCCGTGGAAGGCATGCTCGGCGCGGCCGCCGCCAAGCTGGCGGCGGGCATCGATGCCGAGGGCCAGCACGCCACCCTTGCGAAACGAGCGCTTGAGCGACTGTTCGTGGAATATAGCCGTGAGGAGCGACCATGAGCCTGCGCCTCCGCCGGATCGTCCTCGATGGGTTCCGCAAGTTCCGCACGCCAACGGTGATCGAGGGCCTGACCGACGGCCTCAACATCGTCATTGAGGATAATGAGACCGGCAAATCGACGCTCCTCGAGGCGCTGCGCGCTGCATTCTTCGTCCGTCACAATACGAAGAACCAGCTCGCGCAGTCGTACGCGCCGCATGGCGAGGCGGTCGGTCCCAAGGTCGAGGTGGTGTTTGAGGCGGACGGCGCGCCGTGGTCCGTGTCGAAGCGATTTTTGCGCGGCGCATCCGTGGAGGTGACCGGACCGCAAGGTCGGGCGCAAGGCGAAGATGCCGAGACCCGGCTCAATACCTTGTTAGGATCTGTCAAGGACAACAGTCGGAGCGGCGACGTGGCGAGTTACGGCGCGCTCGGTCTTCTTTGGGTTGCGCAGACTGAAGCGCTGGCCGTGTCTGCCCCGGGTCAGATCGTGCGTGATACCATCACCTCGACCCTTGAGGCCGAGGTCGGTTCGATCATGGGCGGTCCTGCTTACAAGAAGGTTCGCGCCCGAGTGGATGATCAATATGGCGCCTATTGGACACCGACAGGTCAGAAGAGGGGACGTCAAACCGAAGCGCGTGAACGGCTCGAACGCGCTGATGCGGCGGCAAGGGACGCGACTGAGCGACTGGCGGCCCTCGAGCGGACCTTCACGGACCTGGAAGGCGCTCGCGCCAAGCTGAAGGTCATCGAGCGGGAGGTCAGCGACGAAACCGATGCAGAGGCGCGGCGGGCGCTGCTAACGTCATTGGAAAATGCCCGCACTGCGGTCCAGATCTTGGCGACCCGGCGCGCCGAACAAGAGGCGGCGAGCGGGAAGGTCGCCGCCTTGCAGGAACTGCAGCGCCGGCACCTGCTTGCCACCGACGCACGAGACAAGGCGCAGGCGGCGCTTGGCGATGCGCAGACGCGCCGCCATCGTATCGGCGAGCGCTTGCTCGAAGCCCGTCAGCGTGTGGCAGATGCGCGAACGTCCCTTGAAGATGCGCGGGGCACGCGAGCGGCCACCAAGGCCGCGGCAAGCGCGGGTGAACAGCTTGTCGCTGGGCAGAAACGGGCAGCGGCAAGCAGGGCCGCTCGCGCCAGACACGCCGAGCTTCTCGCACTGGAACGTGAGCATCGCGACGCGAAGGCCCTTGCCGACACCGCCATACCGGCGATGGGGATCGCGGCGCTCGAGGCAAACGAGCGCGCCGTCGCCGAAGCCAGAGCTGTGTTGAACGCCGGTGCGACCCGGATCAGCTATGTCGGTCCGGAAGGGGCAGTGCTGATCGACGGTGAGGCGATCACCCTGGGCGAGCGCACTTTGACCCGCTCGACGACCTTCAGTTTCGGGAAGGCAGCGTTGACCGTTATCCCACCCGGCGCTGCGGAGAGCGCCGAGGAGGCCCTCATGGAGTCAAAGCGCAAATTAGCGGCGGCGCTGGAAGAACTCCGGGTCGCTGATCTGGCCGGTGCCCGCGCTCGCAACGAACGGGCCCGCGATGCGACGGCGGAGATGCGTACGCTGGATGCCCGCATCAAGGTCGTGACGCCATCTGATCCGATCATCGATCTTGTCGCGGGTCCGGAAGCCCTAAAGCTCTATATGGCAGAATTGAGCGGCGAGGCCGAGAATGCCCAAGACGACGTCCCGGATCTGGCCGCGTTGTCCCAGGAGCTGAACGCGGCCGAGGACCGGTTGGCCCGGGCCGAAGGCGTCCAGGAGAGTGCGGTCGACTTGCTGCGGCGCATTGAGGAAGAGGATGGTCCCCTTGTGACGATGGAGGCCGCCGCCGCGAGCGATCTTGCCAACGCCCAAAGTCAGATCGACGAGGCCGAAGCGCGTCCAGAATTTGCGACCCTCACTGAGACCATCGGATCGGCGCGGGAGCGGGCGGCCGAATGCGCCGTCAAATTAGAGGACGCCGAGCGCAACGCGACGGCGCATGATCCAGCCGCGATCACGAAGAAGATCGAGGTGATCGACGCGCGCAGCCGAACGGCGACGGAAGCGCGCAGCCGGCTCCTGACCGAGATTGCGCGGCTGGAAAACACGATTGAGATCGAGGGCGGCAACGGCCTTGGCGATCGTGCCGCTGCTGCGACGGAAGAAGCCGAGACCGCGCGGACTGCGTTCCAGCGCGTGACCGTCGAAGCCGACACATTGAAGCTGCTGCGCGACACGCTTGACGAGGCCCACGCCGAGATATCTACCCAATTCGTCGGGCCCGTCGCGAGACGGGCGAAGCGCCACATCGAGCGATTGCTGCCGGGGTGCGAGTTGCGCTTCTCCGAGGACCTCGCTCTGGTCAGCGTGACCCGCGGTGGCCTAGCCGAGGAATGCGAGAACCTGTCGCGTGGTACGCAGGAGCAGCTGGCTGTGCTTACCAGGATCGCGTTTGCCGACATGCTACTCGAACAGGGTCGGCCGGTGTCTCTCATACTCGATGATCCGCTGGTCTATTCCGACGACGGTCGGCTGGACACGATGATCGAAATCCTCACCGAGGCCGCAACGCGCATGCAGGTGATCCTGCTCACCTGTCGCGACCGGGCATTTCGGCATATCCCAGGCAATCGAATCTCGTTAGGTCGGTGATGTAATGAATCTCTCAAAGTGGTTTGCGGATACATGACCATGGAACGCGCAGCGATTGTCCATAAGGGATTCCCGGCGACCGGGCGTCGTTCCGGAGACGGTTTGGCGATCCGATGTGATGGTTACGCGCCCCACAGCGGCTCGGCATGCAATGGCTGACCGCAGCGCCCTTTCGACGATTCTTGG
>NZ_JBMFGY010000206.1:0-2011 GCF_049977125.1 Acidiphilium sp.
TTCTGCCACATCTGGCTTTCGAAGAACGCGTTGCCCGACATCGGCCCGGTATGGGCGACGAGACGGGCGATGGCATGAGGCGGCACCATCCATGGGTACTCGCCACCCACATGTTCGAGCGGATAGTCGGCCGTCAGCGAACCCTTGCCGAAATACCGAACGGTGGTGCGGCAGGATGCCGAGGATGCCGGTGACCTCTGCTGCATCGGAGGCGCGATCGGATGGGCGGCCATCTGAGCCCATGCCGGGCTGGAACCCAGCATAAGGGCCAGCGGCATCGTGACGCACGCCAGCCGGATTCTGTGACGTGTCTCGCGCATCACGGTGCCTCCCCGATCGGCCCGGACGGCAGATAACCGGGATGCCAATCGGCGGTATCGGGATTAAGGCCGGGTTGATCGGTGATCCGGACCACCTGATTGCCGACGAGCATGCGATCGCGCCCGCCCGAGACGTACTGGCGATGGCTCTGCGTATCGGGTGGTTCGACCAGCCCGGCACGGAGCAGCACGGCGTAGCGCAGCATGCCGACGTAATCCGTCTGGAGGCGATCGAGATCATCGAGGAAGATCTGGACCGCCTGCTGTTCGCCCAATGCCCAGCCTTGCGCGACCCACCGCGACCAGTCGGCCGCTTCGGTCGCATTGTGCGGCATCAGGTTGCGGGGCGGCGGTGTCGGTGACGACCAGCTGCGCACGAGGAATTCACGCCAGTTGGGTGACGCGGAAGCGAGCCTTGCCTGCTGGGTGATCTCGTAGACCTTGTCCGTCTGCTTGGCGATCTGGCCGCCGGGGGCGAGGGCGAAGGCGAATTGCGCCTCGGTGACGATCGGCGGCACGAGCAGGGTCTGATCGTTGCCGATCGGCTGGACCATCCGGCTGAAATCGAAGGTCTTGTCGAGCGTGTGCCTGTATTGCGAGAGTTCAAGATTGATCGTGTAGCTCTCCGCCGCGAGCCCGCCGCGCGCTCCGTAGGACAGGGCGGCCTGGCGCAGCGCGTGCAGCCGGAGTGGAGAAATCGTCTTGCCCGGGATCTGGCCCGGACGCGCCGCCTGCAAAGCGGCAAGCGAGGGTGGTGCCTGACCGCCCACGATCTGCCCATTGATCCGTGCGCCGGCGATCGGTGTGTTGAGCGGATTGGCGTTCGCGGCAAAGCCACGATCGACCGCGCCGGCCGAGGGTGAGAGCCCGTATTCCGGAAACGGCGGCACGCTCGCCGGACCCGGCCCCGCCCAGGCTGCATGAAGCCGAAGAAGGGCGATCGACAGTGTGATTCCGAGACCGGCGATACGGCGGAGATACAGGGTTGTCGGCATGTTTCCACGCTTTCTCATGAGGGGGGTACGAGCACGCCGCCATTGATCTTGACGACAAGCAGCCGCCAGACCCGCCGACGCATTCCCACGATCCACGCTGGCCATTGCGCGGGCGGCATTCGATATCTCTCGAGCATCAAATTCTGCCGACGCTCGAAGGCGGTTTCGTCGAAATATGGAACGGGGGTGATGCCGCGCGTCTTCAGAAGATACTGGCTGTAGAGATAGGCCGCGACGTCCTCGGCATTGCAGGTAATGAACCGCCCGTACCAGCCCGGATGATCGTTGACCGCGTAGCAGGACTGGATCATGCGGGCGACTGCAGGCATCCCCGACGGGTATTCCAAGTCGAAGTCATCCACACCCGACGACATGAAGGTGTACATGACGACATGCGGGTCATAGAGCATGTTCGCCGAGGCGGTCGGCATCGGGGCGATGGTAGAAGCCGCGGCAAGTCCGACAAATACGGTCCCGACCGGGAGCCAGCGCCGCCCTTCTGACGGTCCGTTGTGTCGCTGGAACGGCTGCATGACGGTCGTTGCCATCTCAATCCTGCCGATCCGGAGTGCGCGCGACCGGGACGAGCGACGGACGGGCCATGATCGCATTGCCGTAAATGACGCCGCGTGGTCCCGACGCAAGGCGTGCATCGCGAACCGCACGGACGATACCGATCACGACGCCGACGCCCAT
>NZ_JBMFGY010000206.1:2111-4061 GCF_049977125.1 Acidiphilium sp.
CGCATTATTTCTTGACCAGCAGTTTTTCGAACAGGATCTCGACCCGTTCGAGGCCTTCCTGACGGCTGGCCGCATCGAACTGCATCACATCGAAACCATGGACGACGACGTTGCACGAGCCGTTCCGCATCTCGCGGACCGTCATCATGAAAGGGTCGCGAATGAACCGCCGCATCCAGACGACCGCCGGTCTTTCAGTCGTTTGCGTCAGGGTCAGCAGCGGCGCGTAGACACCGATCCGGCGAGGATACCTCTGGATTTCCTTCAGCGCCTGTTCCCATTTGACCCGGCGTACCGGGTCCGGCGGATTGGGTCGCACCCGCGCGGATCGAAGCCGGAGCAGACGTTGCGAGGCGGTCCCGAGATCCGGGGCGGTCAGCCGGACATCCACCCCGATCGGACCGGTGGAGTGCAACCGATAGCCGATCATCTCCTGACCGTGACCCAGATCGAACCGCAGGATCTGCAGGGTAAAATCCTCGGTGAGACAGCACCAGGCCTGGAATGCGTCGGTGAACGGCGCGGGATCCGCCTGCTCGAACGCCAGCGGGCGGCCGAGCAGATCGTGATGGAACTCACCCAGATAGAAAAGCTTGTCCCAGTGCCCGACATACATCGAATAGAACGACCCGAGCGCATCGTCAGTGAAGCTGGTCCTGTCGCTCGGCACATCGACCGGGATGAGCATCTGCCCCGGATGCGGCATCGGACGAACAGGCTGCACGGCACTACTCGGCCGCACGACGAACCACCAGCTCCCCGGTCCGCAGCGATGCCGCCATGCCGTAGAGATCGGTGATCTCGCCCGCAATCTCGTCGACCACGCCGGCCTCGGCACGATCGTCCGCCTCGCCGCGCTTGAGACGATCGGTCTTGCGCCGCTCGATCTCGGGTTCGGCGGTCCCATTGGGGAACAGGCGCGCGAGCCGGCGCCGCGCCTCGGTCGGCCCGAGCCGTTCGTAAAGCCGCCGGCGTAACTGCATGTCGAGCGGTGTGGTGCTCAGCGCCCAGATCTCGATCGGGCCGAGGGAGTTCACCAGCATTTGCTCGTAGCGCTGGTTGTTCACGGTGATCTGCATCAGGAACGGCGCACCGCCCCCGTTCGGATCGGGTCCCTTCAGCTTGCGCCGTAGCGTCGACGCCGCTTCCTCGGATAGGGCAAAGCGCTCGATGATGTCGTTTGCCTCCATCTCGTCATCGACGCCGAGCAGATAGCGCTCGTTGGTGAAGCTGATCAGATCGTCGTCGAGATGCTTGATGCTCTGGCTGGTGATCACGACCTGGATGCCGAGCTTGCCGCCTTCGAGCACGTCGCTTGCCACCTGGGCGCGGACGAATTTCGAGCCGCGGGTGCGGTGATATTCGTCATAATCGAGCCGCTTGATCGATTCCGTGACATCCGCGATCCGCCTTGAATGATAGGCACGCATCGCATCGGGCACCCGGGCGAGATCGCGTTCGCGGAGGAAGAAATTCCGGGCGATCATGTGCCGCCCGAGCATGTACATCAGGCTGGTGGTCCGCACCGCTTCAGGCCGGTCGCCCTTGGGCGCCACCCGGTCGAGATCGAGCACGATGACCCGCGCGTCGCCGAGATCGATCGAGGTCCGCTGGTTGAGCGAGGGCAGCATCTTGATCAGCGACTTGATGTAGCGCTCGAACACGTCGGGCAGCGGCTCGTCGGTATGCGCGCGGATCTTCTCGAAATTGTCGCGTACGGCCGGCGAACGGGCCGCGGTGATGAGATCCTCGAGGACCGGCACCGCCCGGCGCTGGGCAATCCCGGCGAGCCGGTACTCGCCTGCGCGGCACAGCAGATCGACGATTTCCCACCAGAACGCCTCAGGTGCTGGACCCGCCGTGTCACCCTCCGCCGATGCCGTGCCGAGCACGGTCCGCAGACCCGGATCGAGCCGCTCGATCGCGGCATCGACCGTGGGTTCGATCCCC
>NZ_JBMFGY010000207.1:0-4023 GCF_049977125.1 Acidiphilium sp.
CCTTAGCTTATTCTCCCCCGGAACCTGTCCAACCTTCCGGCACCACCGCAAAAGGCCTGCCGCTGATCGGCATGTGGGCGAAGATCCCAAAACCCCGCTCCGGCTATACGGTCAGGTGCATGCTCGCCTGCGCCAATCTCGCCGGGGCATAGGACTATCTTTCGCGATACGGCGCCAGTCTGGTCGAGAGCCGCACGACGATCACCTAGTGGGTCCGGGAGTACCGGATCCATTCGGTGCAGTTTAAGATCGCATACGCGATCACCGGTTGGGGAAAGCCGTACCCCCATCAAAGGTGACATCAAGTTCAGATCGATTGTACCAAATCGCAAGGGACACGAGCCGCCCATCTCAACCTGAAAATTTCCTTCACTCAACACACCCGCACCGAAGTTTAACAATAGACGGGGCATCTTCGGACCGCGGTGCACGAGGGTCGATCCAGCGCCTTTGGAATCTGAACGTTGAAATGAAGTGGCGACAAAAATTGCGCGCGCGGCGGCGCACTTGATTTATGTCAACGAGGGTAGACTCAAAAAGGGTCATATCACATTCACCTTTGAGTGGAACGGCAGGGGCTGGGTCAGGTCGAGGGCAATGGAAAGACCGGGAAATCGATTGATGTTTTGTTTTCAATGTGAACAAACGTTGCGCACCGATGCAGGTGCGGGTTGCGCGTCTGTCAAGGGCGTTTGCGGCAAGGACGAAGTTACCGCGGATCTGCAGGACGTACTGATCCATCAACTCAAAGGTATTGGCCAGTATCGCGTTCGCCTCGCGACACTGGGCGAGGTCGATGCACGCGCTGATCATTTCATTCGTTATGCATTGTTCACCACGTTGACCAATGTTAATTTCAATCGTGCACGCTTTGTGCCGATGATTGCGGAGGCGGCGCGGATCCGGGATAGGTTGCAACACGCTTACCAGGCTGCGGCGCTGTCCGCTGGAGTGGAGGCTGAAGTACTGCAGGGTCCGGCCACATTCATCCCCGCCGTCGATCTGGCGGAGCTGCTCGCGCAGGCGCAGACGATCGGCGTTCTGGCCGGAGCCGACGAGGTGGGGGCCGATGTCATTGGTTTGCGCGCACTGATCTTGTATGGGCTCAAGGGGGTGGCCGCCTATGCCCATCATGCCGACGTCCTCGGCGAAACCAGGCCGGTGATTGGACTCGGTATTGCTCATGCGCTCGATTTTCTGGCCAGCGACCCGGTCGATCTTGAAGCTTTGCTCAACGAAGCTCTTGCGCTAGGCACGCTCAATTTCACCGTGATGGAAGCGCTCGACGCGGCGAACACCGGCAGTTATGGTACACCGTCTCCGATCGAAGTGCGGACCACTGCGATCGCGGGCAAGGCGATTTTGGTTTCTGGACACGACCTCCGTGATCTGGCGGCGATACTGGAGGCAACAAAGAATACTGGCATCAATGTTTATACCCACGGGGAGATGTTGCCGGCACATGGGTATCCGCTGCTACGAGCCTATCCACATCTGGCGGGGAACTATGGTGGTGCATGGCAGAATCAACATCAGGAGTTTGCCGCGTTCCCTGGTCCGATCGTAATGACGTCGAACTGCCTGATCGAGCCGCAGCCGCTGTATCGCAATCGGATTTTCACGGCTGGGCCGGTTGGATGGCCGGGATTGCGCCATATCGAAGACGATAATTTCGGTGTTGTGGTGCAGGCTGCACGCGCCTTGCCGGGTTTTGCCAGTACGGAACCAGAACGTACCCTTACGGTGGGTTTCGGCCGCGATGCGGTGCTTGGGGTTGCAGAGCGAGTGATCGATGCGGTGAAATCAGGCGTTCTCAGTCATTTTTTTCTGATCGGAGGCTGCGATGGTGCCGCGCCGGGGCGTAATTATTACACTGAATTTGCGGAAGCGGTACCCGAGGATTCGATGGTGCTGACGCTGGGTTGCGGTAAATATCGGTTCAATACACATGAGTTCGGTACGATTGCCGGATTGCCGCGACTGCTGGATATGGGGCAGTGCAACGATGCCTACTCCGCCCTTGTGGTCGCGAAGGCGCTGGCCGGGGCTTTCGATTGCGACGTGAACGACCTGCCGCTCACGCTGGTGGTGTCGTGGTTCGAACAGAAAGCGGCAGCGGTGTTTCTGACGCTCCTCGCGCTGGGTGTACGCAACGTGCGGCTTGGGCCGTCGCTACCGGCTTTCCTGACACCGGCATTGCTCGATATCCTTGTTAGCCGGTTCGGCATTCAACCAATCACGACAGCACAGGCGGATATCGATGCGGCGCTGCACCGTCAGGCCGCCTGAACCCAACCGGCCGGGGTGGGCGATCTCGCTTGCCCCGCTCTTTCCCCGACCAGCTCTCGTTTATTAAGGTTACCATGCCCGAGATCACTTTATCGACCCGCGACGGAGCGCGTTTCGCGTTTACGTGTGCCACGACTGAAACACTGCTCGATGCCGCTGAAACCGCCGGTCTTTATCTGCCTGCCATGTGCCATGAGGGAACGTGCGGTGCCTGCCATGCACATGTCCGCGAAGGCGACTACACGCTAGGCACGATCGGTGAAGGTGTACTGCCCGATCGCGATGCTGGCGGGGTCCTGCTCTGCCGATGCCGTCCAGATGGGGATTTGCAGTTGGATCTGCCGTATGATCAGTCCGACATCCATCGACATCAAATTCCACGCCGGACCGCACGGGTTGAGGAGATCGCGCCTGCGGGTAGTGGCGCGGTAGCGCTCAAACTGGTTCTTGAGGCCGACGATGTGCTGGGTAATGCCGCTGATTTCACCCCTGGGCAGTATATGGAGGTATCTATCCCCGGTACCACCATTCGTCGCGCCTATTCGCTGGCCAACCTGCCAAATTGGGACGGACAGCTGGAGTTTCTGATCCGCCTGCAACCGGGCGGCGCATTTTCGTCTTGGCTCGCACAGGTCGCCAAACCGGGTGAGGTTTTGGAGCTGCGTGGTCCGCTCGGGCGTTTCATACTCGATGAAACCAGCGCGCGACCACGTTATCTGATTGGGGGCGGCTGCGGTTTTGCCCCGGTGCTTTCTATGCTGCGCCACCTGGCTGCGTTTCAGAACATGCAACCAACAACGCTGATTTTCGGTGTCAATCGTGAGGACGAACTTTTCGCGGTCGAGCAAATTGAGGAACTGCGTTCAGCGTTGCCGATGTTGACCGTGATGCTCTGTGTCTGGCATCCGCAACCTTCCTGGCAAGGGTTTGTCGGCACGGCGGCAGAGGCTTTGGCCGGATTGCTGACCCAATCAACAACCTTCCCAGACATTTATGTCTGTGGTCCACCCAAACTTGTCAGCACGGTGGTGGATGTAGCGCACAGTCAGGGGGTGCCGGCAAATCAGGTGTTCACTGAACAGGTGCAACCGCGTTGAAGCAGGTCTTAAATCGCGCTATCTACGACTATGCATCTGACACGGTTCACTGATTATGGGTTACGAACGCTGATCTACCTGGCGCTGGAACCAGATCGTGTGGCCTCGATTGCTGAGATTGCCGTAGCCTACCGGATCTCTGAAAGCCATATGACCAAGGTGATCAACGCTCTGGGCCGCGCCGGGCTGATCGAAACGCTGCGCGGGCGCAATGGCGGTATACGCCTTGTTCGTCCGGCGACGTCGATTGGTTTAGGAGAAGTTGTGCGCGCCACTGAACCAGAAATGGCCTTGGTGGAGTGTCTGAGTGGTGCGGACTGCGCGATCACCGATCTATGCCGATTGCGCCCGATCATGCAAGAGGCTGCTGCAGCTTTGCTTTATACGCTCGACCGCTACACCATCGCCGACATCGCTGGCCCGCGCAGCGCCGCACTACAGCGGCGGCTGGGGCTGACAACTTCGGCGATTAAAGGTAAAATCGGACCGGTCGACGCTTCAAATCCAGCTTCAGTATAACATGTGTTTAGGCCTATCAAGGTGAAGGGATTATGTCGCAAACACAAACGCGTACCGCAGAATGAGCACTAGTGTTCCGTCGCAGTGATTATGACTCGTTGATTGAGGGGGTGGGATA
>NZ_JBMFGY010000208.1:0-4003 GCF_049977125.1 Acidiphilium sp.
CAGGGTGACGAAGGCATTTATCGCAGAAACCCTTCAGAAGTCAGCCGACCTCAACGGCGTGACCGCCCTCAAAGTCGCGGGCGCCGTAGTCGGCGCGATCGTGGCGGAGATGAAAAAGAACGGCAAATTCACACTGCCGGGTTTCGGGACCTTCACGGTACGAAAAACCAAGGCGCGTAAGGGGGTCAATCCGCGTCTGGGCACGCCGATCAAAGTCAAGGCCGGCAAAACGGTCCGGTTCAAGGCATCTCCGACGTTGAAGAAAGAATTGTGATCGGGGTGAGGAGTCACGTGGCTAGCCGATCACTTCTCAGAAATTGCGAGCTTGAAGCATGGCGTTGGAAGGCCGGCATTGAGGCGCGGGTTAACCGACCAGGCCAACATCCCGCGCGTGCAATATTTTTGTAAAGCCTCCTCACATTCCGGGCATATGAGCGAACGAAGTAATTGAACCTCCCGTAGCCCGGGAATTTGCTTGCCGGCGCGATTGTAACGGTCGTCGTTTCCAAGGGTATCAGTACCGCTTACGCCGATCGGAATGACGGTCCATTTTTCCCGATCGACGTCGCGGATTGCCGCCAAATAAAGTTTGACGATTTCTCGACTTGGGTGATTGTAGCGCATGTCGATATCGGCCGAGACCGCCCGGGATGTATTGCGATCCTGGATCGCCTGTGAGGTCCTGTCCCCGCAAATCACCAAAGGAAATGGCTGGAGCGATGTCGCCGGTGAGCGCGGCGGACGGATACGCAATCGGAAAACCGATGCTGATGATGGACCGACCCTCTGGGAACCACCCCAGGACGGCGATCCGACGCCGTGGCCGATCCTGACGGAAAGCCAACGCGGCGATCAGCATGAAAGCCAGGCTCCCGCCGATCCGGCTGAACCTAGGCCTGCGGCGATCGAGGCCGGAGGACAGCCAGATCGGAAGCCCCGGACATGGTACTCCGTCATACTGGCAGCGATGCCGGCAGGCGAATCATTCAAATGGCTCGATGATTTTTTCGACGATGACGCGGATGAGGATCAGACCAGCCGTCCATTGTCCGGAAATATTGTTGCGGCCTCCGTGACGCTCGACGAGTGGGGAATCATCGTATCCGACAGCCTCGCAATCAGTAGCTTTTGCTGGGGTTTCGGTCATCTTTCGACCGGCGGTACGACGGATGGCCTATCTGACTGGCGCACCGCAGAACGCGGTCTCAAATTGAGGTTCACTGATCTCCTTGCACCACGCGGCACGGACGGGCAGCCGCGTTCGTTGACATGGGATGATCTGCGCGGCGTGTCCCGCGCGTTGGTTGAGGAACTCGGTATTCCCGAAGATCTCCAGATCCTGACCCCCTGCGTAATCGAGATGGTCCGTCGTGACCCGCCCGCAGCCGACATTCTTTCAAGTTTTTATCTCTCCGATCTATCCAAAGTCCTCGCCGATGTCGAAGCCAAAACCGTGACAGGCGCGGCGGCCTCCTACCTTGGTTTGAACCCGCCAGTCGATCCGTGGGATTGCCTAACCGATAGGCTCAAATTGTCGCAACTGCTGGACCCCGGTTTGTTCCCCCTGGGACGGTGGCCCGGCAAAGGTCTTCATCCCCTGACGTTACTGCAGCAAGCCGCTGTCAATGCCATCGTACGCGACCTGAGCGCAGACGGCCTCGCTGCCGTGAACGGGCCGCCGGGCACAGGCAAAACGACCCTGCTACGAGATCTGGTGGCCCATGTGATTATCGCGCGGGCCGAGCGCCTGGCAGCCGTCGCGAAGCCCTGGAACGGGCTGGGTGATATTGACCTCATGGACTACGCGATCGTGGTGGCGAGCAGCAACAACGCAGCGGTTGAAAATATCAGTCTCGAGTTGCCAGTGCGGGAGAAGGCACTCGATCCGTCGATCTGGAACGAAGGCGGGCTCGACTATTTCGGCCACACGGCGACCGCCCTTCTCAACCTGCCGAAGGACGTATCCGAAGCTCAAAGGGCTTGGGGTCTAATTGCCGCCCGCCTGGGCAATGCGGATAACAAACGGAAGTTTTTCGAGAGATTCTGGTGGGACAACGAGTGGGGGCTGAATGAGTGGTTCAAACGCCTTGTCTCACCAGACCTGCAGCGGCCAGATCCGCCCGGGAAACTCGTCCGGCTTGATCCGCCAATGCGACCACCCGAAGCGCAACAGCTGTGGCGGAAGACCCGCGCTGAATTTTCGCGTGCGCTGGCGACATGCCGCCGGCTACGTGCCGAACTCGTCGACCTTGCCCAAACCGCTGAGTCTTTGCGTTGTTGTGAGACGCGTCTCCCAGGCATTAGAGCTCAAACGATAGGATTACAGCGCGATCTGCAATCGGCGCGAAAGGCAACGCTGGATGCGCGCGAGCATCTCGGACATCTTCTCGCGGAAGAAGCCGCCCTAAATACCAGATTGGCGGCCCTGACCGCAATCAAGCCGACCTGGCTCAGCCGACAATTGAAAAGTGCCGCATGGCGAACGCATGAAGCAGCCATCCGCCGGCTGGTGGATGAGCTGGGTGATGTGGCGCAAACGGTGAAGGCGGCCAGGATCAGTGTCACGGCAGCCACTGGAGAGGAAGAGCGCCTTGCCATCTCATCGGCCGCAATTGAAGCGAGCCTGAAAAGCATGGAAGATGAGGCGATCCGCCTCAACCAAAAACTTGTTGATGCAGGAGATGATCTGGGTGTTGCGTGCCCAGCGCCGGAGTTCTGGTCCCAGCCCGATGACAGTCTCTATCAATCGAGCCCATGGAACGGGGGACGGTTCCGGACGGCGCGCGACGTTCTGTTTATGGCCGCAATCCGCTTGCAGCGCGCCTTCATCGTCGCCGGCGCGTCAAAGCTGAAACCGTCACTCAACATCATCGCTAAAGCCACCTCCGGCGGCCCGGGTACCCCAAGACCGAGTGCGCGCGACTGGGGTGTATTCTTCCTTCTTGTCCCGGTCGTATCATCGACCTTTGCCTCGATCGGTCGAATGTTTCAGGATTTCGGAGCCTCATCCATCGGCTGGTTGATGATCGACGAGGCCGGTCAGGCTGCGCCTCAGCAAGCGGTCGGGGCCATCTGGCGGGCCCGACGCACTGTCGTGATCGGCGACCCGCTTCAGATCGAGCCTATCACAAGCATACCTCCCCGTACGATGCAGCTGATCTTCAAAAGCCATGGCCTCGATGCAGTGCCCTGGAGCGCGCCACGAGATTCAGTGCAGACCCTTGCGGATCGGGCAAGCCAAATCCAGGGCTATTTTCCGCTCGAGGATGGCATCAAAGAGAACGACAGTCGCGTGACCGGAATTCCACTGCTGGTCCATCGCCGATGCGATCAACCTATGTTCGAGCTCGCAAACCGCATTGCCTACGCCGACCGAATGGTTTTTGCGACAGAGCCTGGGCCGTCTCCCATTCGGGACGTGCTCGGCGGCTCGGCCTGGATCGATGTCGACGCTCCCTCGAGCGACAAATGGGTCCATGAGGAAGGCGTGCTCATCGTGCAGGCCATTGCTGAGCTTTGTGCTAGCTATCCTGAACCGCCGGATCTCTATGTAATATCACCATTCCGCATGCCGGCAGCCCAATTGCGATCACTGCTCTTGCAGACCCGAGACGTTCTACCCGGCCGCCCTCGGAGGGACCGCGAGGCTTGGGTAGAGAAGCGGGTCGGCACCGTTCATACTTTTCAAGGCAAAGAAACGGAGGCCGTCATCCTGATGCTCGGGGCCGGGCGAGGTGCCAAACCCGGATCACGCAGTTGGGCGGGTGGAACACCGAACCTGCTGAATGTCGCCGCAACCCGTGCCAAACGGGTGCTCTACGTGGTCGGAAATCGACAGGAATGGCAGGGCGCTGGTGTATTCGGGGAGGCTGCGCATTTGCTTGACGTCAGAAACGGACAGCAATGGCTGAATGACGAAATCTCTCGCCGCGGTCCAGACGTGTTATCACTCCTCAAGACGCAGCAGGCACCTGAATGAGGGCAGGGTGATAGTCGACCGAGC
>NZ_JBMFGY010000209.1:0-3987 GCF_049977125.1 Acidiphilium sp.
CTCCTGGTCTGGTGACGCTACGGCCGGAATTGGCGCGCGGCTTTGTTGATTCCCTCGGTGATCATCGGATGGGGGAAAACCATATTCCCTAGCGTCGCTGCCGTGGTCCGGCTGTGAACAGCAAGGGCAAGAGGGGCGATCACCTGAGCGGCATCCAGCCCGGCGATCTGAGCACCGAGCAGCACGTCGGTCGTTGTATCAAACACGAGTTTGATGAAGCCATCGGTCTCGTCGTAAATCAGGGCGCGGGTGTCTGTGAGGTAATCGTAGCGGCCGGATCCGACGGTGAACCCGGCTGCGATAGCACCTGGTTCATCGAGCCCGACCCAGGCGATCTCCGGCTCGGTGAACACGGTGTAGGGGACGCCATGGAAATTCATCCGGTCGACCGGTTGGCCGCCGGCCAGGATGTTGTGTGCGGCGACCATGCTCTGGCGCACCGCAGAATGAAACAGCATGCTGCGTCCGTTGATATCACCAGGAGCGTAAACGTGCGGGACGGCGCTGCGCATCGTGGTATCAACGATGATCGCTCCCGTTCCGGGAATGCCGATTGCGCCGATCCCGTCCGGGCGCACCGCTTCACGGCCAGTGGCCATAAGGACCGCATCAGCCTCGAGCGTCAGGTCTTTGCCGTCCCGGCGATAGCTGACCTGCAACCCCCCTGGTACCGTGGTGATCGCCGTGACGGTCGCGTTGAGCATGAGATCGACCCGCGCGCCGAGGCGACGGGTAAGATATGCCCGCAGGTCGGGATCGGCGCCTGGCATCAGCTGGTCGGTCATTTCGAGGATCGTGGTCTTAACCCCGAGGTGATCGAGCATCGAGGCGCTCTCGGCGCCGATATAGCCGCCACCGAGTACGGCTAGGCGCTGGGGCATCGACAGGTCGGCACCCAAGCGAAAAAGATGGTGCGAGGTAATTGCAAGCTCGGCCCCCGGAATCGAAAGTATGTGGGGGCGTGAGCCGGTCGCGGCGATCAGGTAGCGGAACCGGTACGACAGGTTTTCCTCGTGATCGATGGTGATTTCGGCTTCGTGCTCTCCGATGATGCGACCGGTTCCCTTGTGGAAGACGACCGACGATTCGGCGATTTCTTGGGTATGCTGGGTGTAGCGTGCGTTCTGCACCCGATCCTTGTGGACGAGTACGCCTTGCCAGTCGACTGATGGAGTGGAACCATTAAGGCCAAAATAGGTATATTTTCGGCTCATGGCCCGGGCAAGTGCACCTTCACGCACCGCCTTTGACGGCACGCAGCCTTCGGCGAGGCAATCACCGCCCAGATTGCCGATCGGATCGACCATGACCACGCTGAGACCGGCTTTGGCAAGAAAGAAGGCGGCGGGGTAACCACCACCGCCGGCACCGAGAATGAGGACGTCGATCGGCATGATATCAGTCAATTTGAAGACTCCAGTGAGATCAGATGCGCCGGTGGTGCTGCTGGTTACTTCGGCGCTGTGGGTGTGTGAGGATGGCTTGTCGTTGGTGGGCTGTGGTTGGGTATCTTGTGGGTCATGACGTAATTCATCCCGATCGTCAGCCCGGCCATGACCAGGATCATCACGATGATGTCCTTGATATTCATTGACGCTGAATGGCCGTGTGCATTGCTGCCGAGCCCGCGAAGACGGGTCGCAAGATCGGATGTGGGAGGTACGATCTGAACTGTGCGCGGCAACAGCGCGATCAGATTGGCGGCAACCATGTTGGGATCATTTTCACGCCCCAGTGCGCTGGTGATCTCCCCCGCCAATCGCGTTCGCGCTGCGGAGGTTGAAAGCCTGGCGAGCGTCGCGGCCTCCTGCCACGGATCGATGTTTTGTCGCGCCAGCGCGGAGAGGACACTGAGTTTAAGTCCAGTTGGCTCATCGCCGATCGGGGCAAACAAAAATGCATTATATTCAGAGCCCCGGCGAACGTTCATAGTGGTGGGCATGACGGGTACCGATCATATTTGATTTAAGTAATATGTTCCACGGCAAAGAGAATTACGAGTAATAATTTATTACGCTATTGAAAACGATATGTCAGAGATTTATGATCTCAGCCATGTTATGTTCATCGCTGGTGAACGTCGCAATAGGACGGATAGAGTTTATTGAACAGCGCTGGAAACCAACGCATTGGACTGGATCAACTGTCTGCCATACGTCCGGTCTGTCTGGGCAGATCTCGAGCGATGGCGCAGATTCAAAGAACATTTAGACGACTCCAACCCATCTCCAGTCGCGCACCTCCGGCAGATCTTCGCCGTGCTCACCGATGTAGAGACGGTGGCGTTCCATCGTGGTCCAGTACCGGGCGGTGGCCATTGCGACCTGATCGTGCAGGCGGGGGATGCGGCTGATCGCGTCGAGTGCGAGCTGGTAGCGATCGAGGTGGTTCAGCACCACCATGTCGAACGGCGTGGTCGTGGTGCCTTCCTCCTGATAGGCGCGGACATGGACATTGTCGTGGTTGCGGCGGCGATAGATCAGCTTGTGGATCATCGCGGGGTAGCCGTGGAAGGCGAAGATCACCGGCTTGTCGGTGGTGAACAGATCATCGAAGTCGCGATCCGCGAGGCCGTGTGGGTGGGAGGATTGGGGTTCCAGCACCATCAGATCGACCACGTTGACCACGCGGATGCGGATATCCGGCACGTAGGCGCGCAGCAGGCTGACCGCGGCCATGGTTTCGAGCGTCGGCACGTCGCCGGCGCAGGCCATCACCACGTCAGGTTCACCGGGATCGCTCGCCCAATGCCACACGCCGGCGCCGGTGGTGCAGTGGCGCACTGCCTGATCGATGGTGAGCCATTGGAATTCGGGTTGTTTGCCTGCAATGATCAGGTTGATGTAGTTGCGGCTGCGCAGGCAATGATCGGCGACCGAGAGCAGGCAATTGGCATCCGGCGGCAGATAGATCCGCACGACGTCGGCCTTCTTGTTGGCGACATGGTCGATGAAGCCGGGGTCTTGATGGGAAAACCCGTTATGGTCCTGGCGCCAGACATGCGAGGTGAGCAGATAGTTTAACGAGGCAATCGGCTTGCGCCAGGCAATGGTGCGGCTGACTTTCAGCCATTTCGCATGTTGGTTGAACATGGAATCGATGATGTGGATGAAGGCTTCATAGCAGGAAAACAAGCCATGCCGGCCGGTGAGCAGATAGGCTTCGAGCCAGCCCTCGCACAGATGCTCACTGAGTATTTCCATCACGCGGCCTTCGGCGCTCAGGTCGGTGTCGGTCTCGATCGTGGCCGCAAGCCAAGCCTTGCCGGCGACCTGATAGATCGCATCGAGCCGGTTCGAGGCAGTCTCGTCGGGGCCGAAGACGCGAAAATTGGCGGCGGCAAGGTTTAGCTTCATGACATCGCGCAAAAAATCACCGAGCACACGGGTGGCCTCGGCGGTGACGCTGCCAGGGGTCGGCACCGCGACGGCGTAATCGTGAAAATACGGCATCACCAGCGGGATCAGCATCTCGCCGCCGTTGGCGTGCGGGTTGGACCCCATGCGGCGGTGGCCGGTGGGGGCGAGCGAAGCGTAATCATCGCGCAGCTTGCCCTCATCGTCGAATAAGTCGAGTGGGCGGTAGCTGCGCATCCACTCGTCGAGTTGCCCGAGATGCTTGGGGTTTTTGAAACCTGCGATCGGCACCTGATGGGCGCGCCAGGTGCCTTCGACCGGCTTGCCGTCGACGAATTTAGGCCCGGTCCAGCCCTTCGGGGTGCGTAGCACGATCATCGGCCAGCGCGGCCGCCCCGGGTTGGCGCCGTCGCTGGCCGTGCGAGCGGTAGTCTGGATGGCACGGATTTTATCGAAGACGACATCCAGCGTGGCGGCCATCGCCTGGTGCATCAATGCCGGGTCGTGACCTTCGACAATATGCGGATCGTAGCCGTAGCCGCGCAGCAGGTCGGCAAGCTCGGCCGGGGTGATGCGCGCGAGCACCGTCGGGTTGGCGATCTTGAAGCCGTTGAGATGCAAAATCGGCAGT
>NZ_JBMFGY010000210.1:0-3971 GCF_049977125.1 Acidiphilium sp.
CCAATTTTCGTACGCTATGATATCTGGTAATTCATGGGAATGGCGGAGAGGGTGTCTGTCATCTAGGTGTGATAGAAGACTGATATATAATACTATATATTTTCATTTTCTGAAAAAATACCCCAGATAATACCCCTCACAATTTCCTGCTTCAATGAGAAACGAACTCACATTGCCAACAGCAAATTCACAGAACTTACCCCCGCTTTCTGCATCCTCCACAGCTCATAACCGCAAATCCGCCAAAAATTCCGATCCCGGATCGACTCCGGTAATGAGCAATCGGTCACGAGCTCGCGTACATGCGACATAAAGGAGATGGCGCTCAGTATGATAGACATCTTCCAGGTCGGATTGATCGGCGACGCCCTCCACTCTTGATTGCAACGGAAGGATCTCGTCGTCACAGGCCATGACCACAACGGCGCGGAACTCCAGTCCTTTTGCACCATGCATGGTGGTCACGGTGATGCCGTTGGCCGATCCAATTGCTGCCTTAGCCCGTCCGATCTGCTCTTCAGCACGAACAAAGACCCCGATTTCCTCCGGCTTCACACCCTCGCGCATGCGCGCCGCCAACCATTTGCCGACGGCCGCCCGTTCGGCCACCGCACTTGGAAAGAGCTGGATTTCTGGGACGGGACCGTCGAACACCGAGACAGTACCATCGCGGCTTTCGGTATTGCCGTCGACATCGCTGATGGCGCCTGGCAGTAGCCGATCCGCATGCATGCGGATTTGATGGGATGTCCGGTAGTTTATCCGCAGCGTGAACGAGCGTCCGCGGACATCGAGGCCGAGTGATTTCCACGAAAACGGCTGCTGAAAAATCCGCTGGCCCAGGTCACCTGCGAGGAACAGGGCGTTCATCCGGTCCCGGCCAAATGCACCAAAAAAACGGGCTTCCGGGATACCGATATCCTGGGCCTCATCGACCACAGCAAAATCGAAAGGAGGCAGCAGTCCTCGCGCCATATCGTCGGTCAGCCGGTCGAAAACGCTGGCCCAGGTCATCGCGTTCTGTGCGGTCAGTCCCGCCTGCACTTCACTGAAGATCTGCCACAGATCTTCGCGCTGCTTGCCCCCCAATCGCGTCTTGCGGCCAAGCCGGGCGACATTCGCATAATCATCCCACGATTTGAGTCGCCAGGCATCAACCACATCGGTCCACTCGCTGAACAGAAATTGCGGACTGAATTTTGATTGCGCCCCCGCTGCCATCAGCAAGGTGCGGATCGTGTTGTCCGACGCCATCTGGGGTATGCCATGGCGCTCGGCATAAAGATCATGCGCGAATTTCGGGAGTGAGCGGACCGTGATCCGTGCGGCGAGTCCCGCTTCGCCGCCGACCAGATAGAAAAGTTTCTCTTGTAGAAGTCCGGCCAGAGGATTGGAAAACGTCGTCAGCAACACACGCGCGTCGCTGTTCTGCTGCGCCAGATGAACCGCCCGGTGTAGCGCCACAACGGTCTTGCCGGTGCCGGCGGAACCGGAAACCCGCACCGGACCGGCGAAATCCCGCTCGACCAGTGCGGTCTGATCGGGGTGCAGGAATACGGCCCATTTTTCCCAGGGGAAATCGAGGGCGCGCTGCAATTCTGTGGCGTTGGTCAACACGCGGAACCGCCGCTGCGCGTCGGGATGCAAGAACGGGTCACTACCGACCGCTAGCGCCACGATCGGCTCCGGCTGTTCGCCGACGGCGAGTTTCAGCAGCGCCTCCTGAGCTTCCTGCGGGAGATGGGTGATGATGTCGAACAGCGTGTCCTCGTCGGCGCGCCGCACATCGTCGACCCACTCTTCAGGCACACCGAACTTCATCAACTCGAATTTGCGGAGGTTATCGAACAATCTGGGCTTTGCAGGCAGTGCTGCAGCCTTTGTGGGCGCGAAGGTTGTCACCTCCTGCACCCGCTCCCTGACCTCGACCAGTTGCATCGCCCCGGTCGTGGGGTGCCGCTCGATCTTGCGGCGTTCGGCCCATTTATAGGCATCGTCATGATGGCCGACATAAGCCAGCATCAGGCTCGCACTGGTCCGATGTACGATGATCCGGATATCGGCGTTCACCCGCACCGACCAGAAATTCTTATCCTGCGCGCGATCGAGCTTGTGGAACGACAGGCCGGGGGCGGTCGCATCAATCTGTAGATCGAACGCGGTCGTCTTGGCGGCTTTCTGCTCCTGTGCCGTCAGCCGGTTCAGACTGGCGGTGAAGGTATCGGCGATGCGGAATTCGGTCATGTGCTTTCCGCCCTCAGCCAATTTTCGATATGCAAGCGATCGACCCGCGCAAACTCGCGCTCATTGTCGGTCACCAGCGTCAAATCGAGCGCCAGGCATTGCGCCGCGATCAGCATGTCATGCGGCCCGACCAACGTGCCGCGCCGCTCCAACTCGGCTCGTAGCGCGCCATAGGCAGCATCCATCGGCGTTTCGAACGGCATAATTTCGATCGCGGTAAGAATGACCTCCAATTGCGTGGCCAACCGGGTCGATGCGCGCTTGGCCGCGCCATAGCGCAATTCCGCCGCCACGATGATGCTGGTGCAGATCTCGGTCGCACCGACCCGCCGGATCGCCTCGGTAATCCGGCCACCCGGATTGCGCACGATATCGGACAGGATGTTGGTGTCGAGCAGATAGCGCATCCCGGCGGTCAGAAAGCGACGGGTTCGAGCGGCAGTTCATCGATGGTCGGAAACTCGTCCTCGATCGGTTTCAGTGTCGCCAACACGTCGAGCAGTGATTTCGGCGGCATCGGCTCGATGATCAGCCGGCCACCTTCACGCCGCATGATCGCATCCTCGCCGGGCAGCTCGAACTCGCGGGGAATGCGAACGGCCTGGTTGCGGCCATTTTTGAAGAGTTTGACATGGCGTTCTGGGGTCATAATAGAGTTCTCAAAAAAACTATTTAGGCATATGCTAAGGCATATGTCAAGTCTGCGTGAATTTCTGCTCCTCCCATCTGCCTGATGATCTTGGTCACTCTACCCTGTGAACGTATGCCCTGGCCAATGATGGCGCCAGCGCAAATTCACTGATCTCGCATATTGTCAAATTATGATATTTATGTAATCCAGTTTCTATCGTTCACGTAACTTCGGGAGTTAAAATTGGCAACAAAAGTGCGCATTCAATATTTTTTCGTGTTTCTGTTTACGGTAATGCTCGCAGGATGCTCGCCACCTGCTCCATTTGATTTTTCAATTAATAATGTTCCGGTCTCGGTGGTAAAATTTCCCTATCGACTGAATTCAGTTACCGTTAATGTCGACACAAACGAAAATGAAAATGTCAGCGCGTACGGTACTCGTCCCGTTGGGCTTGAAAAATTTGTTCAGCCACTTAAAAACTCGATTCAAGATGCCGTTAACAAATCTGCTATTTTCGATTATAACTCTCACAGATTTTGTACTATTGACGTAAAAATATTAGGAATCAATTATAGCTTGGTTGGTATAAATTTTCCAACAAAACTATATGCAAGATATTCCATAATTAATTTGCAGACAGGAAAGCCTATTTTTAATAAGATAATTGAAGGGTATGGAAGCACCCCAATGGGTTATAGCTTACTAGGATCTGTACGTGATCGTAATTCGATAATACTGTCAGGACAGTCAAACGTCAGAACTTTTATTGATGAGTTTGAAGCGTTTACACAGAAAAACTATTCAAAAAATCCTGAATTAAATAACGACCAACCAACAAACTAAATAACTTTAAAAGTTGTTGACTTCCATTGGAGAGTATTTTTAGATAAAATATTCTCCAATATTTTTATTTCAAAATTTAAACTAGATAGTCATCCCACCCCAAACACCTTCATCACCTCATCCCCCAGGTGATTAATCACCTTCACAGCGATCCGCCCGGAACTCGGTTTCGGGAACGGGCGGGACACCGCGCTATACAGGCTCTCCCACGCGGCCTCGTCGATCTCCGCGCGCAAGGTGGTTTTCAGCG
>NZ_JBMFGY010000211.1:0-3925 GCF_049977125.1 Acidiphilium sp.
CGGACGGCTTCCTCCTTCGGCTCAAAAGCTTCTCGCCACCTCGAAAACTGACCTCAGCACAGCAAGCTTACCAATCCTCTCGTTGTGGCCCTAATCCTTGTTCCTCTGCGTACTGATCGAGGTGCTGCAAGATCGACGGGAATGGCGAAAGTGCACCGCTTTTATGGTGCTTGCTGACCACGATCGAGGTCCACGACGCTGCCGGCGCCGCCGAAATCGCACGGAGGGAACCCTCATCCAGCCAGATCCCTCGCATGGCTCGCCTGGATGATCGCCCGCCTCGGCGGCTGGAACTGCTACTACAAGCCGCCAAGTCCCAAAACCATACGCGCGGGATGGGCTCACTTCGCCTCCGTGGCGATAGGCTTCATCATCGCAGCACAGTCAAATGCGTGAGTCCCGTAGGGTAAGAGAGATAAAAACGTGGGTACCCGTTCATGTTTTCCTGACACCGATTTGGTGCAGTGGGGTGTTTGTATCATGGGCATCCGCCCGTCGTATTATCCGCGCAGAGGCTCGCAGAGCTTGAAGCACTCCTGGTCGAACTGTTCGGTGAGATCGCCAACCTGAAGCCGATTGTTGCCGAATGGCGCGAAGAGAAGGCGCGATCGAGAGGGCTGAAAGCCCTTCCACCTATCTAACCGAGTGGCACGCCGGTATCTCCCACCGAATCAGGACTATGTCATCGCGATCTAATGCGGATCAGGTTGTTGCCAGTTCCCACCATGGAAATGCCGGTGTGGCACGTCAGTAGACTCCCTGCTTGATGAGGGGCAGGATTTGGTCAACCTTGGCGCCGTCATCGGTACCGGCGGCGGTGTTGGTGTTCATGCCTTCAAGGCCGAATTTTTTAGTGAGCATGCATTGGGCGACCGGAAGGAAACCCTGCAGGTAAAGCTGCTGGTTAAGGGTGACGGTGATGTAGTGACTTTTTAGGCCAGCTATGGTGGCGGGGGCGAGGTCAATGCCGCCGACGGTGATCTGGCCGGGTTTCTTGTCGGCTTCCTTCAGCGCCTGCGGGATGAAAGAGGTGACGAGGCCTTGCTGGGTACCAATCGCCTTGATGTCGGGGTGGCGTTCGATGAAGGCAACAATGATCGGGACGGCGAGGGCGGGATCGGCGTTCACCTTGTTGGAAATGTTGAGTTCATAGACTTTGAGGCCGGCTTTTTTCAGGCCATGAGCGAGGCCTTTGTCGGACAGGCCGCGGATACCTTCGGCGAAGACACCGTATTCAAGGGCGACGTCGCCTTTTTTCAGATTTCCGGCTTTGATCATGGCCTCGGCAGTGGTCTCCCCGCCCTTGAACAGATAGGTGCCGGCGTAGCCGAAGCCATTGGCGCGATAGAGCGCTTCGAGCTTGGGCAGGGGGACATTGCCGGCGGTGACGACGATGCCTTGTTTTTCGGCCTGGGCGACCAGAGGCATGAAAGCGCGGTTGCCGGGATGGCCCATGATTTCGATGCAGTCCGGCCTTGCGGCTAGGGCCTGGCGGAACTGGGTGAGCATGGTTTCGGGCTGCCAGTTGGAATATTGCTCGATCAGCTTGATGCCGAAGGCTTTCGCGGCGGCTTTGGCGCCGAGCTCGCGCGGCAGGGTCGAGCCGTCGCCAGGGCTGCCGCCCATCTGGAAATACATGGTTAGGCCAGCGCCGAGTTTGCCGCTGGTGGGGGCGGCGTGGGCGATGGTGGTCGCGGCGAGGGTGGCGAGGGCGGTGGTGGCGAGGGCAGTTTTAAGCGGTTTCATTTGTTGTTTCTCCCGTGGGTTTGAGTTTGATTTTTACGGTCTGGTGAATAGGCGGCGCTGGAGCTGGCGGATGCGGGCGGGGTCGTCGAGGCCGATATGCAGGACGACAGCGGCGACGAAGACAAGGCCGACGATGACTTCGACCCAGAAGCCGGCGACGCCGGTGGCGACGATGCCGGCATCGAGCATGCCGATGATCAGGGCACCGAAGAAGCTACCGACAACGGTGGCGGTGCCGCCGAAGACGGAGGTGCCGCCGATGAACACGGCGGCGAGGGCGGAGAGCAGGATGCCCTGGCCTTGGGTGGGGAAGTAGCTGAGGTTTTCGAGGGTGAGCAGGACACTGGCGAAGCCGCCGAGCGCGCCCATCAGGGTGAACAGCTTGATCCGTTCGCGCACGGTATTGATGCCGACAACGCGGGCGACTTCACGCGAGTCGCCGATGAAGAGGAGGTGTTCGCCGAAGCGGTGGCGGTTGAGGATGAACCAGACGATGATGGCGACGGCGAGGGCCCAGAAGGCTTCGGTGGGGATGCCGAGCAGGGTTCCGGAGAAGATGCCGTTGATCACCGAACCGGTCAGGCGTTCCAGCGTGTAGGACATGCCGCCGGAGAGGACCGTGGCGATACCGGACCAGAAGAAGCTGGTGCCGATGGTGATGATGATCGAGGGGATGCCGATCACCGCGATGAGGAAGCCGTTGACCACGCCGATCAGCGCGCCGCCGGCGATGGCGGCGAGCAGGCCGAGCCAGGCGGACCAGGGTGCGCCGTAGGTGCGGGTGACATGGGCGAACAGGAAGCCGGACAGGGCGATGACGGCGGGGAACGAGAGGTCGATCTCGCCGGCGGCGATGACCAGGGTGAGGCCGAGGGAGAGGATCATCATCGGCGGGATGGTGACGAGGAAGGAGTTGTAGATCGGCCAGTGCAGGAAGACGGTGGGGGCGAAAAAGATGAACAGGCCGATCAGGACGAAGAAGACGATGATGATCGGCACGCCTTCGAGCTTGATCGCGGTGCGGGGGTTGAGGGCGGGGAGAGGTTGTTTCAACGGGGTGTCGCTCATGTGGCGGCCTCGATCTTGGTTTTCTGGAGGTCGATCAGGAAGAGGGTGAGGTCTTCGAGGGTGAGGTCGGCGGGGCGGAGGTTGGCGACGATGCGGCCGCGGTCGAGCACGATCAGGCGGTCGGCCAAAGCGTGGACGTGGGCGAGGTTGTGTTCGATGTAGATGGCGGCGCGGCCGGAGGCTTTGATGCGGCGGACGAAGTCGAGCACCTTTTGCACCTCTTTGATGGCGAGGGCGGTGGTGGGTTCGTCGAGGATGATCAGATCGGCGTCGAAATGCATGGCGCGGCCGATCGCGATGCCCTGGCGTTCGCCGCCGGAAAGTTTGGCGACGGTGGAGTCGGCATCGATGCCGACGCCGCGGAAGCCGAGCTGGCGCTGGAGGATTTCGTTGGCGATGCGGCGCTGTTCGCGGACCTTGATGAAGCCGAAGCGGTTGGTGATCTGGCGGCCGACGAAGAAATTGCGCCAGAGCGGCTGTTTTTCACCGAGAGATTTTTCCTGATAGACGGTTTCGAATCGGAGATCGTGGGCGCGGCGGACCGAGAAATTCGCCCAGTCGACCGGCTGGTCGCGGATGAACAGGCGGCCGGCGGAGGGCGGGATGACGCCGGTGAGGGTTTTGATCAGGGTGGATTTGCCGGCGCCGTTATCGCCGATCAGGCCGACGATTTCGTTGCGGCCGATTGCGAGGTCGATGTCCGACAGGGCGCGGACCTTGCCGAACGAGACCGAGAGGCGTTCGGCACGGACGATGTGCTCGTAGCTACGGTTAGATGCGGTTTCCACCGTCGTTTCCCCTCAAGGCACTGCGTCTCGGTGCGCAATTATTGCATTTTATCGAGTGAAGACAGCGACAAGTCAATCGGTATTTACGGGAAGTCGGGATGGAGCTTCATATTGTGATGTCAATCCGGCATTGAAAAGTGAACCGCCCCAGTTATCCCGGCTACGGCATTCACACATTACACTTGCCCTGATAGCCGGTTCCTGATTCTCCATGGTTTTGAGGCTGATGGAGAGGGTGATGGCGGTAAGGCCCGAAGTAACGAAACGCCCCGATTTGTAGCATAAGCGGACAAAATGAGAACACTGGCGGGGCGAACCTCAGG
>NZ_JBMFGY010000212.1:0-3913 GCF_049977125.1 Acidiphilium sp.
GATGCCGCAGGCGAGACGCGAACCGCGGCGGACTGGGTCGGCAAATCAGGCCGGGCGCGCAAACTGCGTGGTGCGCGCGTCACCGCCTCGCACGCCTATCAGGTCGGTGCCGTGGTGTGCGTACATGCGCGTGACATGAAGGAGCCATGGTGCCTGGCGAGCAGTGACGCCGTGGCGTCTGCAGGGACATTGATCAAGCAATATTCTCGGCGCTGGACAATCGAACCCAGCTTCAGAGACGTCAAGGATTTGCGTTTTGGGATGGGAATGGCCGAGATCCGCATCGCCGAACCGGAACGGCGCGATCGGCTGCTGCTGATCAGCGCGTTTGCGATGGCGCTGCTGACCATGCTCGGGACGGCAGGCGAGAGCCTGGGAATGGATCGACAGCTCAAGTCCAACACATCGAAGACCCGCTCACACTCGTTGTTCCGTCAGGGGTGCATGCTCTATGAATTGATCCCGAACATGCCGAAGCATCGGCTACTGCCCCTGATGCGGCGGTTCACGGAAATGCTGCGCGGCAGCGGCATATTCGGCAATTTCATGCCGACTACGAAATGAGGGGAATGGTGAGTAGAGATCTGGCTCGATCAGGTTGCAGAATCACACAACGACGTGCCGATCAGAGCGTCGGTATTCCGGAGATGTGCGAAATTGATGCACCGGCAGAGCTCCGAGCTCGACGAAGACGGCTTGATAGCTGCGAGTGCGATCGTCGACAATCTCGTCGCAGCCACCCGCAATGTCAGGGATTTCGAACTTTTGAAAAGGGGGGGTCATTGATCCCTTCGGAACTCGGGCTTGAGATTGCTGATGTGATAACCCCGCATGAGTGGGCATGAAATCACTCAGCGTTTTCCAATGAAGCCATGGCGACGAAACTGACATGCGATCGAGACCAAATTAACGAATGCACTAGCGCTCGCAGTGTCTGCAAAAACCCCGCATTCGCAGCAAAACACAAGAACCATGTGAGCACTATCGATTGCGTCGAGACCAATTTTCGGAATTTCTCGGCATGCGGATCCCCTAAACAGAGCGACAAACGTGTTCGTCAAAAATAGAAGGCCAAGATAGCGGTAGCTGTTGCGGATAATGGGTGCACTTGAGGATGTAACACAAAAGTCTCCGAACTGTCATCAATCTGCGATAGCGATCCTGGCCAAGGATGACGAAAACCCAATCAACATTGGTCTGGGTACGAAACATGAAAAAAACACGTGGGCTCCGTGCCCTCCTGTTGGCCTCGACGCCGGTCGTTGCGTGGGCGCAGGTAGTTCCACCGCAGTCGTCCGGGCCGACGGGTGGATTCATCGCGGGGACGGTCAGTGCAACCGGGTTGGTGCCGACCACCTCGGACGTTGAGGCCGCTCAGCTTTCGCCAAAGGCGGTTTTCAAATCCAGTTCCACGACGAAGGTGCTGAACCGGCGCGAGATCGACGCCGCCGGCGCGGTTGGTGGCGTGGCAAAAGCCCTCGCGTTCGCGCCGGGTGTCAATGTGTCGACCTACGGGGCTAACGGCGTCAGCAAGGCATCGATCTCGATTGACGGGGTCAAGACTGGCTGGGCCGGGTTTTCGGGTGGCAATGCCGATAACGGCAGCATCGGCGTTTCGTTCGACGGTGTTCCGATGGTCAATCCTGGCAACGGTCTTTGGCAATCCACCCTCATTCCGCAAACCTCCCTGATTCAGTCGATCGGGGTGACTTACGGGCCGGGGCAGCCGCTCGATCGCTGGTATACCAATATCGGTGGCGGCTTGAATTTCGTGCCGGTGCAGCCGAGCGCTCATCCGAGTGCCGAGATCACCGGCACCTATGGCAGTTTCAATACCAAGAACATCACCTTCCGGCTTCAGACCGGGCTTTACGACGGGTGGGAGACCGTGTTCGCGGGCGGTATCGGCAGTGCCGACAGTTTTCTGAAGGCGCCGGATGGTTTCGCCAACGGGAATAACAACTACGCCTATCTGTTCAAGACAAAACGGAATTTTGACGGCGGCAGTTTCAGTATCGGCGGCTACACGGCGCGCAGTTCGGCGTATCGGCCGCTTGCGATTCCGCTGACGCCGATCCCCGGCGTGTCGATCAACGGATTCGAGCAACCGGGTACGCCGTACAGTGAAGCGACCACGGGGTATTATACCGCTCTGCCGGGTTCGGTGAACCGCAAGGTCGATCGCAACCAGATCGCGCTCGCCTACGGCAAACTCACGCTCGATCTGAATTCGATCACGACGTTCCACAACCTGACCTACTTCGTGCGCGAATCACGCCTGCATCTGACCCCGTTGCACGATTATGCGCCCGGCAGCACTACGCTTGAGGAGACCAACTCACCCTATAGCCGGGTGTTCGGCGATAAATTATGGTTCAATCTCAAACCGGCGTATAATGATATCGATGTTGGTGGGTTTCTGCAGGTGAGCAAATACCATTCGCAGGAGGATCTGTGGAATCCGAATCTGGGATTTGCCGGCGCACCCTTCCCGACGACCGCGGTCGGCTCGGCTTCGGTACCCAATGGCCCTTATTTCAGCGATACGTTCCGCCAGATCGATAGCGCCGCGTTCGTGCAGGATGCGATCAGCCCGCTTCCGAATCTCACGATTACGCCGGGGGTTCGTTTCATCAATTACTCGATCGATTTCACGCCCGATGAATCGGTGACGTTTCCGGAGGCCTATGTCCTCAATCCGGGCGGGGATCAGGCCGCGGTGAATTTTCCGCCGACAGCGGCGGGCAAGACGTTCTCACGTTTTGAACCCTCGCTCGGCATCAATTGGCGGGTTCAACCGTGGCTCGCGATCTATGGGAGTTATGCGCGGGCTTATCGGGAGCCGGAAAACGGGGGCGGGGTCGGACCTTATGTTGCGATCGCGGCTTCCAACGTCGAGCTTGAACAGGGTGATGATTACCAGATTGGCGCCAAGCTGCATTGGGACCGGATCGGCATGGCGCATGACATTTCGGCGGGTGCCAATCTCTATCATCTGGCATTTTCCCATGAAACCCTGCCGACGGCACTGGCAAGTTTCGGCTCGCTGATCGCGTTCGGGTCGTCCGTGTATAACGGCGCGAACATCTACGCCGATGGATCTCCGGTCGACAATTTGCATGTCTTTGCGAATGCGGCGTTTACCCATGCCTTTTTCAAGGATTTCACGAATGCCGCAGGCACGGTCCATGGTGTGCCTGTTTCCTACACCCCGAATATGACGTTCAATGTCGGCGCATATTACAAGGTCTTTGCCGGATCGACGCTGATTGAACCGCGCATTGTCTACCAATATGTCGGCGCACAGAAAATGTATGATGACAGCCAGAATATCACCAGCAATCTTGGGATCGCGCCTTACGGGGTCATCAACGTGTCTGCAAAGGCCTATGTTCCGGTGCACGGATTGGGGGGACGTCTGAAGCTTCTGACGGTTCAGCTCGAGATCGATAATTTGGCGGGGTTGAAATACAATCCTTTCGAATATGTGTCCGCAGGCGGCCTGTATGGGAGCGGCGCGGGTGCGGGTGCATCGGTTGGTGCCGGTCAGGTTCTGGCTCTACCGGCACCCGGGCGGGCGATCTATGCCAGCGTCGGTGCCAAGTTCTGAGTCGTCCCGGGCTTTTTGTTGGACAAATAGGCGATCCCCCACGATCCCTTTCGACCGCTGGATAACGGGGTGTATCGGGCTGTTCGGTCGTAGGGCGGTTTTGCCAAGGCTGGTCACTACCGTAGGCTCATCGTTTTGATCGGACGAGTAACGAGCAATCGGTATCTATACGAGACTTTCTGCAGCGATCGGCTAAAAACCCAATATTGCGGCCTAACCTACAAATACCGTAACCAGTTTCCATAATTTTGATTCTGCGACATTCAATATAAGCATAATTCCGGACCACGCTCATCCAATCTA
>NZ_JBMFGY010000213.1:0-3909 GCF_049977125.1 Acidiphilium sp.
GCCTAAAATAAGAAGTGGAACGATAATCATACCAAACCCTCCAAACCAGGGACTCGGCCCCCACCAACCACTAGACCACATCACGCTCCCGCTCCCGCTCCTGCGACTGCACGGTCAGCACCGGTTCTCAACGCATCGCGAACGTGCTCCAGCTTGAACCGAACCTCCCTGCCGATCGCATTGATCTCTTGACTACCAACCAATCCGAGAACCGACTCGGGGTCCATGAACCCGACGACGACCTCTCCGTTGACGGTCTGCCGCACCACCACGTTGCAGGGCAGGAGTAGGCCGATATCCGGGTCAGCGGTAATTGCCTGGTGGGCCAAGCTAGGATTGCAAGCACCCAGGATGAGATAGGGTGGCATCTCCTTCCCAAGTTTACCTTTCAGCGTGGAAGCAACGTCGATCGTCGCCAGTATGCCAAAGCCTTCCTGTTTGAGGGCGAGAGTTACCCGCTCCACCACGCTGTCGAATTCGCCGATTACTGTCGTACTGAAGCCGTAGTGTCCCATCGCAGCGTCTCCCTTCAAAAAATAGTCCACCGGCCGGATATGCGGATGTTTCACACCACCGAAGCGTCCGCATATCGCCCAGTATCGGTCTTACGGATGTGCAGGATATTGGCCAGTGCCCATCATTTCCGGCCCCATGCCGTATCGCCCAACGTCAGATCCGCCCATCATACCATCTCCGCTCATGCTGAATCCCCCAGTCGCCAGACCTGGCAGAATCTCGCTTGCCTGACCACGTTGATATGGGCTCAGATGCGGCAACAATGCCGCTGCTGCCGCTTTGTCCGTGTCGAACCGGCGCTTCTGCAGCGCGATGACCTTGCCCATGATAGTGAAGCGATCCTCGGGCGTCACTCGCGATATTGTGCCGGGCTGCATCATCGAGCGCATCGTCGTCCAGAGGCTTTGATCAGCCCCACTTACCGCGGCAGCGTAGCTATTCCATGCCGGGGTCTGTTCAGTTGTGATTTTTAGTTCCTGCTTTAACGCACCGAGTTTTGTGGCAACCGATTGTGCGCCAAACCCTCGGTCTCTAGATCCCGGTCCGAAACCGCCCATCATTCCTGCCCCATAGCCTCCACCCATCATGCCGGGGCCATAGCCGCCTTGTGCCGGTCCCGCTGCCGGGGTTTGGGCCGCCGGGGTTTGGGCCGAGGCAACCGAGGCGGTGCCGGCCAGCAAGATCGCTGCCGCGCCGCTCGTAACATATTTACGCCAGTTCATCGTCCGGTTCATTTCTTCGATCCTTCTTTTGTCTCGGGCATGATATCTCCGGTGATACAAGTTGATCCCAGGAGGGCCGTGATGCCGCGACCTTGCCCGCTCGCTAGAATTAGCGATCACATGTCTCGAAAGTTGGTCGGTGCGAGGCGATTATGTGCCAATTCATGTCAAGTCGGGCATTTGAAAAATTCCGCCACATCTTTCTGGAAGACCGCTCCGCCGTGGCCGGCTAGAAGAGCGGTATGAACGAAACCCATCACATTTTGATCGTGGATGATCATCGGGAAATCCGTGAATTGGTGCAACGCGCGCTGCAGCGCGAGGGGTTCCGGGTCAGCCAGGCGGCCGACGGTCGGGCGATGCGTAGGCAACTTGCCGAGCACCGGATCGACCTGATCCTCCTCGATCTCATGCTTCCTGGCGAGGACGGTCTGTCACTCTGCCGTTCGGTGCGGGCACAAAGCCGGGTGCCGATCATCATGCTGACGGCGAAGGGTGAAGAGGTCGACCGGGTGATTGGCCTGGAGATGGGGGCCGATGATTATCTGCCGAAGCCATTCGGCAGCCGGGAGTTGATCGCCCGCATCCGCGCTGTCCTGCGCCGAGCCCCGTTCGTCAGCGATCGTGAGCACAGCGTCTGGCGCTATGCGTTCGATCGTTGGGTGCTGGACGTCGAGCGCCGCGAGTTGTTGGGTGAGGATGATGTGAGCGTGCCGCTGAGTTCGGGTGAGTTCGACCTGCTGCTGGTGCTGGTCGAACGTCCTCAGCGCGTTTTAAGCCGCGAGCAATTGCTTGATCTGGCACGAGGTCACGATGTGGTCGCGCTCGATCGCAGCATCGATACCCAGATAAGCCGGCTACGCCGCAAGCTCGAACAGGATTTTACCCAACCGCTCCTGATCAAGACGATCTGGGGCAGTGGCTACTTGTTCACCCCAACCGTCAAGACACTCCGGCGGAACGGGTGATGGCGCGCTGGTTCCGCCTGGTTCCGGCGACATTGTTCGGTCAGACCGTCCTAATTCTGCTTGCAGGTTTGGCAATTTCCGCGACCCTCGGATATTCGATTCTTGCCTATAACCAAGTCGCTGTCGTTCGGGCGATGGGTGCATTCGATGCCACCCAAAGGATCGTGAGCGTGACGCGGCTCCTCGATGATGCGCCGGCAGCGTGGCGTGACCGACTCATCAAAGCGGCCAGCGGAGAAACCTTGCGCATTACCGCGTCGCCCCACCGGCCGATCTGGGCAGAACTTCGGGCAGAGGGGGAACGCGCACAAACGATCCGTGCCTATCTGACCAAACAATTACCGCCGAATATCGAGGCGAGTTTGGGCGTCTCGGTCGACACCGTGCGGAGCCGGATGACGAGCCGGCAAAAGCGCATGATGGCGATGATGGATCGGCCCTCGTCGCCGGATATGGCGATGATGGCGGGGATGACCCCCTGGCGTCGGATGCGCGCCGCGATCAGACTTACCGATGGCACCTGGATCATTTTCACCGCCGCTTTGCCTTCAAGCGGATTTGGCTTGTCATGGCCCCTGCTCGCCGCCTTTCTGGGTATGACCATCGTCGTGATCGCGGCCTCAGTCTGGGCGGTGCGACGGGTAACGGCCCCGCTGGGGGCGATGGCCGCGGCGGCTGATCGGCTCGGTCGCGACGTCGAGGCTCCGCCACTTCCCGAAATTGGAACACTGGAAACACGTCAAGCTGCCCGTGCGTTCAACCTGATGCAGACGCGTCTGCGTCAGTTGGTGGAAAGTCGTACCCGGATGCTGGCGGCTCTCTCGCATGACTTGCGTACCCCGCTGACCTTGCTTCAGCTTCGCATCGAGGACGTCGAGAACGATGAAGAGCGTGAACGGATGCTAGGGACGATTGCATCGATGAACGATATGATTGAGGCAACACTCGCATTCGCCCGTGACAATACGATGGTTGAGCCACGTCGGCGGATCGATTTAACGGCGTTGCTAGCCGCGATCGTCAACGATCTGGCAGATGCGGGAGGCCGCGTGAGCATGACGCCAGCCGCACCCGTAACGATCGTCTGCCAACCGGTGGCGCTACGCCGTGCCTTGGTTAATTTGCTCGATAATGCCGTCAAATATGGCGGATCGGCAGATGTCACCGTTAACCCGAATCTGTATAACGTCACGATCACGGTCAATGATCATGGCCCTGGGATACCCGAGGCCGAACTCGGCAAGGTTTTCGAGCCGTTCTACCGTCTTGAATCATCGCGTAGCCGCGAGACCGGCGGTAGCGGTCTTGGCCTTGCCATCGCTGAAGCTACAATCAAAGCTCATGGGGGCAAACTCGAGCTTGTGAATCGCGCTGGCGGTGGTCTTTCGGCCAGGGTGACTCTCCCCTGGTTGGGGGCCGATCAAGGCGGTCAGGATGACATTCGCATGCCGCCTGCCGAACAACATCAACATCAACAAAGATGATGATGATCGGCCTTGGCCTCCGGCCATTCAGTGCGTTATCTTAACAATTGGCAAAAAGCAGATGCCCCCGGTTTCGGGGTTGAACAGACTTACTTTGCTAACGAATGCAAACCCAACGTTAAAGCCAAAATCATGATGGCGATCAGACCTGTCGGTCAGCAAACATAGCGATAAAATCTACAAATATTATAACCAGTTTCCATAAGATATCTTCTGCGA
>NZ_JBMFGY010000214.1:0-1127 GCF_049977125.1 Acidiphilium sp.
CGGAACAGTTTTTCCGCCGGATCCCCCGCGATGCCGGCAACCTCGGCGGCGCGAAGGAATTCGTCCTGGGCGTTGCGGATGATCGCGTCAAAATCCTGCGCCTGATCGACAGTGCCGGCGATCACGGTATCCATGACGCAACCCCGCTGAACCGGTGGTTCATCTGATCGAGCCAGGTGTGGAGCCTTGCGTGATCGAAGATACCGAGCTGCGGTTCGCTGTGGCCCTCCAGCGCCTCGTAGAACCGGCACTGGCGGCTCTCGATCGCATCGGCCGCGAACAGCCGGGGCATCCAGAGCTGGATGCTGTTGCGGGCGACTCTCTGGAAACCCGGAGAGTCGATCAGCCGGGCGAAGGCATTACGGCGGGTCTGGCCGATCTGGACGCTGACCTCGTTGAGCACCAGGGCCTGGGCGGTGGGCATGAAGCCGCGTGAGGCGAGGGTGAGGGCGGGGGTGAGATCCTCGGGCTGGGTGCCGAGGAGGTAGAACATCACCGGCGCGATCCCGGCGGCTTCCAGATTGGCGGCGAGATCGGGCATTTCGGTGGCGAGGGCGCGGAGGGTGGTATCGCCACCGCCCAGATCGATGATGGCGGATTGTCTTGCGGTGACACAATGCTCGAGGAGTTCCTGGAGCCAGGTGGTGACGCCGGCGGCATTATCGGTATCGGGGCGGGCGACATCGGCGAAATAGCCGGAGAAGGAAGCGTTGGAGGGATCGATATCGGCGAGGAGGACCGAGTGTCCGGCGCGGAGCGAGGTTTCGGTCAGCCAGCGCAGCAGGGTGGTCTTGCCGGTCTTGCCGCGTCCGGCCGCGAAGATGATCTTGATCTCACCCGAGAGGTCCACCCCGGTTTCGATCGGGGGTTCGGGTTCCCTCTGGGGCATCAGCGCGGTGACATCCTGGGCGCGGGCCGGGATCGTGGTGATGGTGTTGCGGTTGAATTTGACCGGACTGCCCATGGCGGGCTGAGCGGCGGGCGAGGGGGCGTCGGCCATAGGCGGTTATCCTTTCATTCGGGAGATCCAAACAGGCGTTGATGGAGAGCGGCGCGTTCGGCCAACTCTTCCGGGGTCGGAGGCGGGGCGGGTTGCTGGGTTTTGAGGCTGACGGGTTTGAACCGGG
>NZ_JBMFGY010000214.1:1227-3902 GCF_049977125.1 Acidiphilium sp.
GCCGGCATCACCTCTGGTCGCCGGCACCGAAATCGGCGCCGGTGCCGGGAACTGTGCCGCCGTCATTCCTTTCGTGCGTCGTGTCCCGATCGCCTGGTCCGTACGCTCACCAGCGACAGTCCCCCCACCGGGACCAGGACCGGAACCAGCTGCCCCGGTTCCCGTCCTGCCCGCGGCCCTGGGCAGGGGTGGCAGGGATCGTTGGTGGGCGATGACGGCGCGGGCGCGTTTCCAGCACTGGCGGGCGGATTCGGGTTTGAGGGGCTGGCCCTTGCCGTTGAGGAAGCCATGATCGGCGAGGTAGCTGCAGAAGCGGGTCCAGTTGACGCGTCGTCGGGCGAACAGGGCGATGAGATCATCGTGATGATCCATCATCCAGACGATCAACGGGGCGCGGGCGCCGGGTGCCTGATGCATGGCGGCATCGAGTTCGGCGAGATCGATGATCGGTGGGGTCGAGGTCTCGTTCAGCATGGCATTGGGATCATAGAGAAAACGCTGCCCTCTCTTCATGAATTTTTGGCATCTCGGCTCAACGACGGGTCACATCATGGTGAATACTCGGCTGTAGAACGAGACTTAATCGGTGTAATGTTGGTGTTTATCCGTATGAGATACGGCTCAGAGTCCGGTACTGATCCGGCCAGAGATCGGCTCGGAAAGCCGTTAAGTATAGTCACAGACCATTGCACCCATGGTGCTTGTTTTCAGACACCATAATTGGTTATGGTGGGGTCAGGCAAGGAGAATTGCCATGGCCCATCCGACGGCCCCGGCTGCGCATTCGACGGACGCGAGACTGGACCAGATCACGCAGGTTCTGCGGCTGATGCTGGAGACGCAGCAGACCCACACGGAGATGCTGGCGAAGGTGATCGAGGCGGCGACACCCTCGGAGGAGAGTTCCCTGGAGGGGGCGATGCGGTCGGTGGCGGTAGCGCTGCGCGACCAGACAAATGCCCTTGTCCGTGTCCAGGAGAAGCTGGGCGGCTTGGGCCGCGAGATCGAGGCCGGGGTGGTGCGCGGGATGAATACCGCACTCGGGATCGATCCCGATGCGTCCGACCCGCTGATCGGCCGCTCCGGCGCTGATCCCCTTCCCCCTCCTCCCGCGCCACCGGCGGCGCGTCGCTGATGCTGACGTTCCGGGCCGGTGCTGCGTTATCGACGGGATCGGCGACCAAGATGGCCGATCATCTGATGACGCAGACCCTGCCGGCGACGGCGCAGGATCTGGCGCTCTATTATCAGCGCGGCATGACCTACCGGGATGGGGTGTGGCGGCCGGGTGAAACCCCCGTTCTATCCCCCGGCATCGCTGCGCAGGGCGTGCTGGAGCTGACGGTTGGCGGGGGCGTCGCATCGGGCGCTCACGATACAGAGACCTCATCAGTCGCGGCAGCGCCGGCGTCATCGGCAGCGGCCGCGACGCCGGATGATCCACGGGCGGGCGATGTGGTGCGACCGGGCACGATCCCGGAACCGCGCCGGGACATGGACCCGCGTCTGGCCGAACTCCTGGCGATCGATCTGACCCGTCCGGTGACCCGCGACGAGATCGCCCATCTGCTGGCCGGGCAGCGGGCGGATGGGGCGCGGATCACCGGCAAGCAGTATCAGCGCGGCACCGAAGCGCTGGCCGAGGTGTTCGGGCTTGATCCGATGCGGGTGCCGACGCGGGCGGAACTGGCCAACATCCTCGATGGCAAACGTGCCGATGGCACGCCCCTGCCGGCGGATCCGGCGCAGCAGAGCGGCGAACAGGCGGCGATGCCGTTGAAGCAGATCGCGGTGACCGAGGCGCTCGATGCGGCGGGGGTGCGCTATCAGAAACGCGGCAATCGGGTGCGGCTGCAGGCGAGCTGGCGGGGTGGCGAGGGCTGGACCGTCTCGGTGAATGCCAGCACCGGGGTGTGGAAGGATTTTGCGACCGGGGATGTCGGGGGTTTTGCGGCCTTGCGCCAGCATCTGAGCCTGGGGGCGGCGCGCGAGATCGGCACGATCGATCCCGAGGTTGCGGCGGCCCAGACAGCGAAACAGGACGAAGCCCGGCAGGCGACGGCGCGGCGGGCGTGGCGGGATGCGGTGGACGGGGCGGGCGAGCTGGTGGCACCGGTGTTCAAGGGCAGTGTCGGGGTCAAAAGCCGCAAGCGCGCGGCATGGCAGGCGCAGGTCGAGACCACCGAGGCGTGGCGGGCGATCGGGCGGCGGTATTTCGAGCGGCGGGGGCTGGATGCGGATTGGCTGCTGCCCCAGGTGAAATTCGCACCCCTTCACGGAAAATACGATGCGAGTGAGATCGCTGCGGGTGCCGCGGTGGCGATGGTGACGCCGATGTATGGGCTCGATGAGGCGGGCAGGATCAAGCTGACCGGGGTGCAGCGGACCTATCTGACCGAGGCGGGCGAGAAGACCGGCCGCAAGATGCTGGGACAGGCGGGCAGCTGGTGGCTGCCGCCCCCGGTGTCGTCGAGCCAGGCGGCGTTGCCGATCGCGGGCCACGCCAAGATGATGCTGGTGGGTGAAGGGTTCGAGACGGTGGCCAGCGTGGTGCAGACGAGCGGTCATGCCGGGGTGGTGGGCTACAATGCCGGCGGGGTGGTCGCCTGGGCCGGCAAGTATCGCGGCACCGAGCCGATCGGGTTTCTGGTGGATCGCGACAATCCGAAGATTTA
>NZ_JBMFGY010000215.1:0-3882 GCF_049977125.1 Acidiphilium sp.
CCTCATCGCACAGCGGTGCCATGCGACATACATCACCTCAGTGTCCATCAATAAACGATCATCATCATTTCCTGTGGCATACGCTTCGACAACCTCATTCCGACGTCCCTCCGTCATCGCTCCCGCACCATCACGCACCGAACAAGGGGTAACCGCCGGTACTGTGCCGCGCGAAAAATAGCGTCGAATCGGGGCGAAACGAGTGAATGAACGGCCGAGCCATCCTAAAGGATTTCCTAAACCTTGCGCGCGATCGGAGCCACAAACTGCGGTTCCGTATCCCAAGGAAACAAGATCCAGGTATCCTGGGACACTTCCGTAATGAATGTATCGACCAGCATCTTGCCCGCAGGCTTCGCATAGACCGTGGCAAAATGCGCGTTCGGCAATAGCGCCCGCACCTGACGCGCCGTTGTGCCCGTATCGACGAGATCATCGATAATGAGAAATCCGGTGCCATCGCCCGCTGCGCTTGGTGGCTTGGTGATGCGTGGCTCGCCGCGCTCTTCCTCGTCATAAGTAACGATCGAGACGGTTTCGATCAATCGACACTCTAATTCACGTGCGATAATCGCCGCCGGGATCAACCCGCCTCGAGTGATTGCAACGATACCGCGAAACGGGGACATCGTGTTCAGTCGCCATGCCAGCGCCTTAGAATCTCGATGCAACTGATCCCACGACACGACGTAATAGTGCTGCGCCATCAGAAAAGTTTTCCCCCTGCAGGCACTTCAAAATCAGGCCGGATCAACACCACCGCCCCATCCGCGTCCGGCATACCCAGCGTCAAAACTTCGGATACGAAAGGTCCGATCTGGCGGGGTGGAAAATTAACCACAGCACATACCTGCCGCCCGATCAGGCGATCCGGCGTGTAATGAACGGTCACCTGTGCCGAAGACCGCTTTACGCCGAGATCTCCCCCAAAATCGATCCATAATTTAATCGCCGGTTTGCGTGCCTCAGCAAACGCCCGAGCATCCACAATAGTGCCGACCCGGATATCGATCCGCTCAAAATCGCCATAGCTCACGGTTTCATCGCTCATACCCCGGCATTGGCCAGAGTTCTCGACTTGTCAACCGCAGAGAGCGGTGCAACAAATCTCGGAATACGCAAAGCAACAGAGCAAGAGGCCACATGCGCGATTTTCACAGTCCAGGCCGCAGCGCCGTCTATGCGCGGCGCGCCATGGCGGCGACATCGGTGCCTGCAGCGACCCTAGCCGCAATCGATTCGCTGCGTGCCGGCGGCAATGCGCTCGACGCCGCAATCACCGCTGCGGCCACACTTGCCGTCATTGAGCCGCAATCGACCGGAATCGGCGGCGACTGTTTCTGCCTCTATAAAAAGGCTGGCAACGCGGACGTGATCGCAATGAACGGATCTGGTCGCGCGCCGGCCGCTGCCACGATCGATTATTATGAGGCCCACGGCATTACCAGCCTCGAGCCGACGTCACCCCACACTGTCACCATCCCCGGCGCGGTCAGCGCTTGGGAGACGCTGCTCGCAGCCCATGGCAAGCGTGATCTTGCCGCCGCCCTTTCACCTGCCATCCATTACGCTGAGGCCGGATTTGCGGTATCGCCGCGCGTTGCGTTCGACTGGGCCAACACCGTCGACAAGCTGCGTAAAACCGGAGCCGACAGCCTCCTGCCTCACGGGCAACCGCCTACCGTTGGTACTGTCATCACCCAGCCTGAGCTGGCTGCAACGTTGCGGGCCATTGCCCGCCATGGGGCCAAGGCCTTCTACGAGGGCCCGATTGCCGCCAGCATGGTTGCCGAACTCCGCGCCCGTGGTGGGTTGCACACAGAGGCCGATTTCGCCGAGGGCCGCACCGCAGCCCAATTTGTCGCCCCGATTAAACGCGATTTCGATGGGCTGACCATCTGGGAATGTCCTCCCAATGGGTCAGGGATCCTCGCGTTGATGCTGCTCGGAATTCTCGAAGGCTTCGGTGCCGCCCCCGACGGACCGCTCGGTCCAATTCGCATGCATCGCCACATCGAGGCTGCCCGCCTGGTCTATCGTGACCGCGATGCCATGCTCGCCGACCCCGACCATTCGTCGATCCCGGTGGATCACTTGCTCAGCGATGGTTATCTGACTTCATTGCGACGACTGATCGACGATGAACAAACGATACCGGTAATGCCCCGAGCCGGTGAGGCGTTGCTGCCGCTCCACCGGGACACCGTCTATCTCTGCGTTGTCGATGAGGCCGGCAATGCCTGCTCCTTCATCAATTCCACCTATGAAAGCTTCGGCTCCGGTATTCTTGCCGGTAATACCGGCGTCGTCCTCCATAACCGAGGTCTCGGTTTTCGGCTGGAACGTAACCACCCCAATTGCATCGCTCCCCGAAAGCGTCCGATGCACACCATCATCCCGGGAATGGCGACGCAAGACGGCCATGCCGTCATGCCGTTCGGCGTTATGGGTGGGCATTACCAACCGATGGGTCAGTCATGGCTGCTTACCAACCTGCGCCAGTACGGACTCGACCCGCAAGCCGCACTCGACCTGCCCCGCGTCTTTCCTTACGCTGGCATTGTTGAAGTTGAACCCACAATACCCAAAGCTACGATTGAGGGATTGGTCTCCCGTGGTCATAATATTTCATACACATCGCGACCGCATGGTGGAGGTCAAGCTATTCTAATCGACTTCAAACGCGGAATTCTCATCGGTGGATCCGACCCACGAAAGGATGGTTGCGCCCTTGGCTTTTAAAAAATCAACTAAAAGGTACTAGCCGTCGCATCTCCGTATCCCATAGGGCCAAGCGGGCACATTTCAGGCTAGACCAGAACGTAAGACGCGGTGATGCCTGAAAGACGGGATTGGCTTCGTGGCACGCGCGCAGCCTGTAGTTCGGAATGCGGCTGGAAAGATGGTGGATGTGATGAAACCCGATGTTTCCCGTCATCCAATGCATTACACGCGGCAGATCGTAAAACGAGGCGCCCTTGAGAGCAGCTGTTTGAAAATCCCAATTCGCTTTTGGTTCCCAATAAGTATTCTCGAATTGGTGCTGGATGTAAAATAACCAGACTCCGATGGTGGCAGCCAGCACCATCATCGGCAACCAAGCCACCAGCACGGCAACCGGCCCTAGGGTCAAAACTAGAGAAACTAACATAATAGCGAGAGCCGCGTTAGTTCCAAGAACACTCAACCAATCACGCCAGCGTCGGCGTGGATCGCCAGATGGAATACGATTGCTGATCAAGAACAGCCAGATCGGTCCGAACCCGAACAGAACAAGCGGATGGCGATATAATCGATACTGAAGTCGGCGCCAGCGTGACAGTGCGTTATATTCAGGAACTGTCAATGTCGTGACGTCACCAATACCACGCCGGTCCAGATTGCCTGTATTGGCGTGGTGCACAGCATGGGCACCGCGCCAAGCGGTGTAAGGAGTCAGCGTTAGAACGCCGAGCACTAAACCTAGCGCGTCGTTTGCCCACTTCCGGGCAAAGAACGAGCCATGACCACAATCGTGTTGTAACATAAATAAGCGCACTACAAGAACCGCGCCTATCGGCAACAACAGAAGTCCAGCCCAATAGCCATTATTAATTGCGACGAGCATCAAACCCAACGCTACAACGAACGGCAATAATGTGCCCACAAGCTGCAGCACTGCGAGCTTCGTGTCAGGCTTCAGATAGGGTGCGACCATCGGGCGCCAGGGCAGATCATTTGACATTTAGAGTTTGCTATCTCCGTATCTGGCAGAGGGTTCGATACCAAAAGCCATTAAACCAAAGCAAGGTCTATAGGACGAATAACCCACCCTTGTCGAATATGACTGCGGCGGCTCCGATTTTTTGGACAGGTGTTTAAGCTAAGGCTGACCGGTCGAGA
>NZ_JBMFGY010000216.1:0-3851 GCF_049977125.1 Acidiphilium sp.
GCAGCGGCATCACCTCCTTCAAAGGGTACACCGCCGAAAGCCGGCACGTCCGGCAGTCCTTTACGATGATCTCCGAAGCGGCGGTGATGGAATCGATCAAGCTCGGGCGGGCCCTGGGCGACAACAAGCCAATCACGATCGAAGATCTCTGGAGCCGAATTGCCGTCGATATGGCCGATCACCCCGCGAAAGCGAATGCGAGCGATGTGGAGCAGGCGGATCGGGAGGACAGCGACGTCCGGCAAACGACCACGCTGTTCCGGCTGCGCCATCATTTCGAGATGGCGGAACAGAACGGCAGGCGCATCAGCCAGAACAACATGGCGCGCCGCCGAAGCGATCTCTGCCTTGAAGCCTTCAGAGATCAGGTGTCAGCATTCCGCGAAACACTCGACAGGCAGGAAAGACTCGGAACCGACATCGAAAGCCGGTTCATTCCCGCCTTGGACAAATTTCCGGAAACGCTGCAACATCTTGCCGTCGGCGTCCAAGCCGAACTGGCTGGCCGACGCTCCGCTCCGAATGGGCCGACAGCCCAGTGATACCAAACACTTTCGTGGATCGGCCAGACAATCTATACCAAACATCGGCGCATCGCTCTTTGGACGGTAAATCAGTACGTTACGATCCAGGGTCGCGCCCATACGTGCACGGATGAACCCATCTCGACTCGATCACCCCATCAAACCAGCACGTCGCGCCCATACGTGCGCGGATGAACTTATCCAGAGATCTTGGATAAACTGCAACGTACATCGCCACGGATCAATCCTTGATATATAGGACCGCGCGCGAATTCCTTCACCGTTCCGTGGAGCACTGAGCAGCGGCGATCATCCGCCTTCCAGCACTCGGTAAAGGGGTGTGAGTAGCAGCGGTACAGAAAACCTACACAAGCGCCTATCAATTTGATTTCTCAACAAACGTGGATTTATTAGGATGATGCCGGGGCACCTCGAAACTCATTTAAATCGTTCAGAAAACTTTCATAAACCCGTCCAACGATCTATCAACGGCTAACCCCTTGGCCAAAACGGGCCTATGTAGGTTTTCTGTTCCGCTGCTACTCAGCCCCCTCATCGCATGGGAGTATGAAAGTTTGAGCGACCGACTTTGCAGAGGACGGGCAATCGGTTAGCGTCGTCTCATGGCCGGAGAAAAGCCAGCGGCGCGGATAACGGACATGCACACTTGCCCGGATAGTGATGGGCCGGTGCCGCACGTCGGTGGCCCGATCATTTCCGGCTCGCCGAATGTGTTCATCGGGGGCCTGCCCGCGGCGCGGGTAACCGACAAGCTGACCTGTGTTGGACCGCCCGACACGATCGTGATGGGTTCGCCGACTGTGCTGATCAACGGCCTGATGGCTGCGCGCATGGGGGATCAGACCGCGCATGGCGGCGTGATCGCTGGCGGGTGCGGAACCGTGCTGATTGGAGCAGCCGGAGCCGCAACATCATCGACACAGGGCACTGCTCTGACGAATGCGGCGAATGGCTCGGGCAAGGCTTTCTGCGAGCACTGCACGAAATGACCGGGCGAGTACCCGTATGAATTTCACCGAGCAGCGGGAACTGTTCTGGCCAAGCGGAGATACGCCGTCGGGCGTGATGTTCGCCGTGGTTGATGCGGCCCGCGATCCGAAGATCCCGGACTATCTGTCCGCACTCGGTACGGTCGAAACCTGCCAGTGCCTATGGCAGGGTGACCTGTTTCTCCGAGCAGGCGACACCGCTCCCTATCTTGTGCGGCTCGACCGCGATGCGACGCTGACCCGCATCCTGATGATCGAGGGTGCCGGAAAGGGCTGGATGCTGCCGCTGCGCACGGAGGTCCCGTTCGAGACGCTACGTTTTCATTGCCGACGCTTTCCGGACGCGCAATTGCCGGACGGCCGCATCGTGCTGTTCCGCTGGTATGATAGCCGGGTGCTGCATGACTTGTTGCCGGCGCTCGATCCCGAGGAATGCCGGTCGCTGTTCGGGCCGATCGCTACGATCTGGACCGAGAATCCGGCGGGCGACCTCGTCGCGTATCAGGCACCACCCCCCGGCTCGACGATCGCCCTGCCGCCCGGCCTGTTCCCGATTCGCCCGACGGTCATGGACGCTATGACGCGTCGCGAGCAGCGGACGATGGATCAGCGGATCGCCACGTTTCTGCAAAAGGCGTTACCGGAAAAGACCCGGTCGATCGAACCGCCCCGGTTGCTGGCCTGGGTCGGCCACATGCGCGGTCGCGCGGCGCCCTATGGTGTGATCAGCGAACGCGGGCTGATGAAATGGATGCTGCTCGGCGTGTTCCTGGGACAGGATTTCGACGAGCAACCGGTGTTCAGATCGGTTCTGGAAAGCCCTGATATCAAGGGTGTAGGTGATGAGCGGATCGAGACGATCTTTCGGGCAATCACGGCCCGGACCGTGTGGGACTGAGCTGTGGGTCCCGTTGTTCTACTCCCTCTGGAACCGTTGCTGTATGGGATGGCCGCGTACGTCGTGGCTAAACTCGGCATCGATGCAACGAAAAAGATGCTCAAGCATGCTTCCAATGCGGATGAAGCTGGGCAGAGTGCCCCTCCAACTCCGCTTCAATCGTGTCCTATTCCTGATAATATTGGTCCTGACTGCTTCGAACCGCCGGACCGGTCAGATCCTAAAAAACAAGCAGAGTTCCGGCGCCAGTTGAAGGCGCAGCAAGACGGTATCAACAAGATGTCGCCGAAGGACGTGATCGACGGCATTGATAAATATGCGACGGAAGGGCGGGGCGGCTACCCGGGCGAGGCAGCCATGCGTAAGGCGTTCCGTGTGGAGAGTTGGAACAACGAATTCGATCGAGTGCTTGAGGAAACCGGCGACAAGGCGCTCGCCAAACAGCAGGCGGATGAGGCGTTGCGAGGCACAGCGGCTTTGCACAACCCTGATCTGGTCGCGGGTGGGGGTCCCAAGCCTACCGGCATCGGCGGTGCCTCGGAAAATTCCTCTATAGGGTCTCAATGGGCGAAGAAGGGACCTGGCAGTCAATTGACCAGAGCACAGCAATTGCGAGAGGAGGCCGAAAAGGCCAAGGCGGAGGGCAAGCAGAAAATGGATGTTACCCTGGACGAATGCGAATAGGATTGGAAATGGACACCGACTGGTTTGCACAACTTCTTGAAGACAACGGTCCGCCTGAGCAGGCGATGCATCCGAAGCCAGAGCATCTAGCCGAGCTCGAGGGGCGTCTGCCAGAGGACCTGTTGGCTTTCTGGCGACGCTACGGGATCGGGATGTGGAAGCAGGGCAAGTTTCAGTTCTGCCTGCCTCAACATTTCAACCCGGTAGTTGACCGTATCTTCACTGGCGACGCACAGCTGACGCCAAATGAGACCCACATCGTGGGGTTTTCTGCCTTTGGTGAGTTACTGGCATGGAACGAGCAGCATCAGCGTCTATCGATCAACCTTCCTCTTTTGGCCGTGCGCGTGCCAAAGTTCAACGAAGACAAGCCAGGTAAGAGCTATCCCGTTGCTATACCGCTAAATCGTCTGGAGTTCGATAATTCTTTCAATTTCTTTGAAGACACGCCTGAGGCCGAACCTCTTTTTTCGAGAGCGCGCAAGCGCCTTGGCGAACTTTCCTTAGGTGAATGCTACGGTTTTGTGCCGGCATTACCTTTGGGAGGACCTGCGCGGCTCGACCATCTTCAACGAATGGACGCGCTGGTGCATTTCTCGTTTCTAGCCGACCTTGGGCGTTGCCGTTTGTTCGTTCGGCCTGCGCCCGGCGCACAGGAGATCGTCGTCCGCCCTATTGGCAATAGTTAATGGAAACGAGCTGAATTTTTACATAATCGAAGGTAGCAGTTTGTAT
>NZ_JBMFGY010000217.1:0-3814 GCF_049977125.1 Acidiphilium sp.
GTCGTGGCATGCCAGTGACGCGCCAGCGTCGGGAGCCAGATCTGGTTGATCTGCATCGGGCCGATATCGACGGTGCCGTTGGTGTTGCCGCTGACGAAGCCGGGACGCCCCCCTTCGACATGGAGGAGGATCATGAACAGGGCGGGCGGTAGATGATACAGCCCGGCCGCGGCATCGATGCAGGAGCGGATCGTGTGGTCCGCGGCCTGCGGCGTCGCAGCGACCATGACCGGCCGGTTCGCGTCGTGATAGGGTCCAGCCCAGGCTGATGTGGTCGACAGGATCGCACAGAGGCAGCTGAGCGCGCCCCTGAACGCGCCCGGACAGCTCATGACGTCGCCCCCGAAGCTGGCTTTGGGACCATCGCCAGCTTGGCGCCGACCCATTCCGCGCCGGGGGCGCGTTCGATCAACGGGCCGAGTTCGTTGACGAGAATGCCGGTCTGGTCGGCGACCTGACTGATCGCTTCCATCATCGCGAGCATCAAGGGGGTCAGATTGCCATCCGGCGGGACGACCGACACCAGTTCGATGCCGGCCAGAGCGCGCGCACTATCCTGCATCCGCACCGGGAACGGCGTTTCGCCGAGATCGGCCCACACGGCGTTTCCGGCCATCACAAACAGCGGCAGCAGGCCCTTCGCATGGGAGGCGAGGAACGGCGAGATCTCGGTCGGCTGCCAACTATCCGCGTCGCGCAGCAGCACCGGCCGCCTCCCCATGACGAATAATTGGGAAAACGCCTCGCTCAGATAGGTAATCGTGGAGCGTGCCTGACCCGAGCCAGGCACCACGACAAGAGATTCAGCGGGGGAAGGAGATGTCATGACGGCTTCCCCCTTCACACGAAGCGACGCTTGCGGTCGCGTGGCACGGCAGGGCGCAACGGCCCGACGAACCAGCGCCGCAGGATCCGCATGGTCGCGACGATATTGACGCCGAACCAGCCGATCACCCCGAAAAACACGATCCCGATCACCGCGATGATCAGTGTCGTGAACGACCAGTAGAGCAGGAAGATCAAGGCCGGGACCAAGGCCCAGGCATCGATGATGAACAGTCGCAGCGGCTTCATCGTGTCACGCCACATCGCCGAACTCCTTCTTGAAATAGAACGCGGTCTCCTCGGAAATCTTGCCCGCAGCGAGCGCCCGATCGGCCGCGAGCGAGAAACTCTGGCCCTGGGTCCGCAGCGCCTCGCGGCAGATCAGGGGCCAGTCATCGGGTGAGGCACCGACCAACCGATGATTGAGCGGCTTGTCGAAGACGAGGAACTCCCGGAGCGCCGTGCGCTTGCCATCGACCGAGGGAACCAGACGTTGGTTGATGATCAGGCGCAGCGATTGACCCAGTTGCACCGCCACAGCGTTGCGCTCGTTGACCGGGCAGAGGCTGACCGCGATCTGGGTGGTCTCCTCGACCGATCCGGCGTGCATCGTGCCGTAGATCGCGGTGCCGGAGATCGCCATCTGCGACATCACCACCATGGTCTCGGCATCGCGGATCTCGCCGAGCACCGCGACCTTGGGATTGCGGCGCTTGGCATTGCGCGCGCCGGCGGCAAAACTCGGCAGCTCGCGCGGGATCTCGGCGGGGCTGATCAATGCCGATGCCCCGCGCACATCGTCATAGACGAACTCGATCGGCGAGGCGTATTCGAGGATCGAGAGATTGGCGGCGGGGTCGAGCAGCATGGCGCGGATCATCGCGGCCAGCAGGGTTGATTTGCCGTTCTCGGTGCCGCCGCTGACGATGACGACGCCCTTGCTGATCCGGTAGGCCGCCAGAATCTCGGGTTCAAGGTCGAGGCTCGAGAGATCCGGTGCCCGTTCGGGCAGCACGCGGGCGACGATCGAGACCGTGACCACGCCGTGGGTCTCGCATCCGGTGGCGTTGACGCGGAACCTGATCGAGCGATTGCGCTCGGGGCGCGCCTTGTAGCTGACGTCGAAATCCATCCCCTGCTTGAGCCTTGCCATACCGTCCGCGCCGTAGAACAGGTTGGTGGCGGTCTCGACTTCGGGGATGGTGAGGTCGCGCGGGGTAGCCGGCCGCAGACGACCGTAGCGTTGCACGAACGCCGGCGCGAAGGGCTGCAACCTGATGTCGGATACGTTGCGATCAGCCGCCCAGACCATGAACCGGTTCCAGTCCGGCTCGTACATCCGCGGCGGCATCGGCTCGAAGGTGAGATCCGTGTCGAGTGCTGAGATGAGCGGATCGCTCGTTAAAGGAACCTCTCGCGGGGTTTCGGCGGGGACGATACGAAGTTCGTGGCGAGATGCGTCACTCATGGCGATCACCCGTAGCGGACGAGTCACCGCTCATGGCGCGCCCCGCATCTGTGGTACGCCCTATGGTGACGCGATGCTGAAGGAGATCGCCCAACGCCACGCTTTCCTTGCCCCGTCCCTGTTCGGCGCAGACAAGATCAGCGGGCCGACTGATACCGTCGTTGAACGGGCTGCATCTGCCGGGGGTGTTGTGCCAGATCATCATCGCGTAGGTGGCGACATCGCGGGGATCGCCCTTCATGACCGCTTCCTGCAGCAGCGCCCCGAGCGTCGGGACCGGGCAGGTTTGCCACCCTCCCCGTCCCCGGGCCCGGCCCTCAGCCATCTTCAGTTTCAGGGCGAGCGCGAAATCGTCGATCGCCGCATCGTCGGGATGGATCATCCCGGTCTGCATGTCGTTTGTCATCGTCACTTCTCCTGTGTGGGTTTGACTGTCCGCGCGGACCGCCGGGGAATGACCGGGGCGGTGGTTTCGGCCACGACCCGGCGGAACACTTCAGGGCTGATGACGCCGGCGTTGCGCGCGACGCTGGCGCAGGACGCAAAACTCTCGCCTTCCGCCTGAAAATTCGTCAGGAACGGCAGCAGCCAGCCGCTTGGAGCGGACTGGAGCAAAGCTTCGCGCAAGGTCGGGCCGACCACGAGATATTCCTGCAGCGCCGAGATCGACCCCTGCCGGTTGCGGACCATTTTTTGCGAGATGATCGTGCGCAGGTTCAACGCGAGTTCAGGCAAGCCTGGCGCATGATCCTCCCCCCTGCCCCGGCTCAGCAAGGCCAGGACCCGCGCCACCGTGTTCATCACGCCGCTCGCCCCGAGGCCGACGAAAACGCGCTTGCCCTCTGCCGCGAGGGCGAGCGCGATTTCCATCGTGGCCGGATCGGTGCAGGACCCGATCGCCACGGTGTCCGCGCCGATCGAGGTCGCGTGAACCATCGCCCGGTTCAGCGGTTCGCCGGGCGGGGTCTCGACCTGCAGGATGGAGGATTTTTCCCACTCGATCGGCCGGAGTTCCTGGGTGAAGGAATAATCGGTCAAGGCGTAGATGACGGCGCGATGCTCGACGCTCCGATCCTCGACGGCCCAGCGGACCAACGCTGCAATCAGACCCGTCGCGTCGCTGTCGGAGCCGCCACTGACCAGAACGAGACCGCTGCGGGGCAGATGGTCCATCAACTCGCGATCGAGTTCATAGAAGTGGATATCCGGCAGAACATTGGGCAGCAGGCGCAGGACGATCTCATGACCGCGCAGTTCCGATGCGTCATGGATCTCGGTCTCGGTAACCTCGTAACGCAGATACTCCCTGTCCTTCAGATGCACCCGGCCGATCTTGTGCCAGTGCCGATGCGGGCTCGCGGGCTGGGTGTGATCGCCGAACAGGAATTTTCGCAGCCCCTTGAGATCGTGGGGGTTGAGAACGTGGTTGGTCGCCGTGCAGAACTCCCAATCGATCTTCGCGACCACCGGCCGCTGATCGCCGAAGAACAATTCGCTCACACCTTCCTGCACGGCGCGGCG
>NZ_JBMFGY010000218.1:0-3811 GCF_049977125.1 Acidiphilium sp.
ATTATGGAAACTGGTTTTGGTTTCTTATGCAATTTAATACACATTTAGAATTGTGGGGTTTTCATCTGCCATTGATCATCTATTGCACGTACAAGCCCAAGATTTCGCAAATAGTCCGAACTCAGATCCGACTAATCCAGGAGGACTGATTTCGTGGAAGGTCACTTGCAGGGTCGATGACACGAACATCGGCGCCTCCATCCGTATTCCAATGCCAGAGAACCAGGTTATTCCCTGGACCCTGCGCCGAGGGCACACGCAGGCCAGTCCATCCTTGATCGGCGACCTGACGAACGAAATCCCAGCACGCAGGCCGCCGTCCAGAAATGTCTCGGTCTTGCTTCCAGGCTTGTTTAAGAAAGCTCACATCGATGCCGATTGAAGTTCGCACCGCGTTATTGGTGATGTCCAAAATGGAACTCGCCTCCACTTCGTAGCCTGTCAATGTGCCTGGTCTCGGCAAGTCTTGCTGATATTCGGCGATCGCGACAGCATGAGTTTCGGAAAGGTAAAGGGCTGCCTGCCCTTGCTCATTCCAACGGCCTCCGGCACGGGCAGCGCCTGCTCCCGAAAGCGGATCATAAGACCAACGCGGTGCCAACATGCGCCAGAAAATCCCCTTGAGCGTGACGCCGCCGACAGATGCAACATCCCAACTCAAGCGTAGAGGCCATCCCGCAAGTCATTGAGATGAGCGAAAACCGCTTGCGCATGTCCGGCCTCGACGAGTTGAAGGGCTGTTTGACCATCGTAACCGACGATGGGCTGATGTCGAAACCACAAGATCGCCTTGTCGGCATCTCCGGTGAGTTCCTCTGCGGCCATTAGAATCCGCACGACTGGCTCGAGGCTCTTTTGGACCGCGGCAGATTCGGGTTGTTTGCTCAACGTGTTGCGATGAACATGCGCAAGACGCGCCAATTCAGAGAGTGGCAGACGCATCCTCACGCTCATCCGGCGCGGTGAAACAAAATCCCTCTCGCGGATGTCTGCCAAAAGAGCGGTCAGCATCATTGTCTCCATGAGTGCGTAATAAGGGCATATATAGCACGTTTTGCGCCCACCGGAAGCGCGTATCGAACAAGACCGTCGGAGAGTATGGTATCGCATGATGAAAACTCGCCTTGCCCTTCCGGAATAGCGCCCCTTGATCATCGGGGGGCGCCGCGGCGTTGGTTCCCGGATTTCGCTACCGATGGGCTCTCAGGCTACGAGAACTGAGGCGTACGCCGGATCGCTTACTGACAACCACGGGGGAAGATCATCAGGGTAGCAGGACAAGTTTGCCACGCTGCTTGCGTGGGGTAGCCTTGAGGGTGATCGTATCGTTGTCACGCCAGGATTTCAGGAAATCCCGCGACTGCGGGCTGAACACGTCACCCGACTGGCCAGGTGCCATGATGAAGCGACTACGGTTGAGGTCCGCAAGTTCATAGATGCCTCGGTAGCTCGGCCCTTGAATCGCGGTCCAGCCAGACGGGGCCGGCACCGAGCGATCAACCGTGCTGCCATCGCCTCCCACTGAAATCGACGGCGATATGAGACGGCCAATCAGCGGCAGATGCCCCAGCAGCGTGTCGGCGAAAACTGCGCGATGTACCGAACCCCAGGTCCAGCGGGCGGGATTATCGCCCTGAGTTCGTGCAAGACTCGCCATAGCGCGGTCCGCTGCTGCCGAAAGCAGAGGCGCGCAACTGCCACCGCACCAGCCACGCGCCCAGACAGGCGATGTCAACAGGAACTGGACGAAGTGCCGCGTTGCCAATCCGGCATCGGTCAGTGGGACATGGTTCAGAAACAACACCCGGTTGCGGAACGCGCGGACCCATGCATTGAAGATAAGCGGCTGGGGGGCATCACGGTGCATCGCGCCGTTCCAGCCTTGCAGCAGAGCCACTGCCTGCCGAGCCAGCGGTGTGGCCGGATGGATCTTGTTCAAAGTTGGCAGCAACGCCTGAGCGTAGGCACTGATGACATCATGCTGGATCGCGGCGAAATCCGCGACAGTGAGATGCCGATGTTGCGCCAGGTCGGCGCGGATACGCGCCGAACGCCAGTCGCCGCTTTGATCTCGGCCCATGTCCACCGGGAAATTGGGTGGGGCAACCTGTTCGTTGGTGTTGACGATAACACCGCTCGCGGGCTCGATGATGCGCGGCAAAGCGGCTCCACAGGCGAGACCCGTCCATTGGTCGGCGACCTTGTCGCCCTCGAGCGGCCAGGCACCATTACCCATGCCGCGCAACGGCACGCATCCGGTCACGAACAGGCCAATCCGTCGCCGACTGGCGACTAGCAGATTCTCGACTGGCGTTGTGATCAAGTCTGCCGCGGCATCGGCCGCACCAAGATTCGGTGCATCATCGAGACGCCGAATTCCCTCAGCGGCGCGGTCGTGCCGAGTCAGGTTGACTGCATCAAGGGCAAGCACGGTATGCCGACGCAGCGTGAGAACCGGCCCGTCAATCGTGCTACGGACGGTGAACGCGACAGGATGGCGGCCCGCCACCCGGATGGTCTCATGCTTGATACCAAACGCCAAAGGGCCGGCAGGACCGAGATAATGATCGTGCCCGATGCGGCGAAATATGAAAACATCCTGCACCGCCGCGCCATTGTTGGTGAAAGTCCACGCGATATGACGATTGTGACCAAAAATCAAAAATGGCGTGCCGGGCGCGGTAGCGCCGGCCAGGGTCCTGAGCGGCGTATTGATCCGCGCCAGATACCAAAGACTGGGGAAGGCAAAGGCGAGATGAGGATCACCCGCAAGGAGCGGCGCGCCGGTCGCTGAGCGGTTCCCGGCCACTGCCCATTCGTTCGAGGCTGTGCTTGGACCAGTAAATGGCGCAGGAAATCGCGGAATCACGGAGAGTGCTGCGCGAGCGGCACGGACGTCGGCTTTCGAGAAGCCAAATCGGAATGGGGCCGAACCGTTGTGACGTAATACACTATCAGGCGGCGGTACCGGAACCTCCGGCCAAAGCTGCATGATTTTTGTACGCGGCAAGCTTCGGGCAAGAGTCAGGCGCTCAAGCTCGACCCAGGCGTTGCCGGACAGTTGATTGGCCAGTAATTCGCTCCAAAGCAGAGAGTCCCGTGGACGCCAGTGTTGTGGTTTGCCGAAATAAAGAAATTCCCACGCGCAGAACCTACCGCGCTGATCAATCCAGGCATTTGCCCCACGCGCGTAGGCATCAAGCAACGTGCGGGTGCGTGGATCAAGCGCCCCCGCTGCCGAAATCGCCGCCTGCTTCAACCCGAGGGTACGCATCTGCTCGTCGGTCGCCAAAGTGCGCGCGCCGAACCACGCGGAGAGGCGGCCTTCAGCAAGACGCCGCATCAGTTCCATTTGGAACAGTCGCTGCCGGGCTTGCAGATAGCCCAAGGCCTCTGCCGCATCGGCGGAGTTCGCTGCCTGGATATATGGCACGCCACGGGCGCCAAATCTGACGATCACGGGTGCAGACAAGCCAGGCAGCCGAACGGTTCCAGATTCGCCGGGAAGGGTGACCACGATTAATCCGGCCAGGAGGCCTGCTGCCACGACAAACAGAAGAAGGATACCGATGCCGAACCGCATCGCGATCCACCTTGCCGTCTTCATTCAACGCACCAGAACAATTGGTATCTGTCTAAACAGTTCACCATCCGGATTTCCTGCTAAGTCTTTACATGATAACTTTCCCGTTATCGCAAACGAACAGAATGATTGTAACGATTCTGAGACGATCGAGCAACCCAATTGACACGTCCCGACATAGGGTGTCCGAGGGATCGTGTCCGCCGATTTGGTTCACCCTTGATGAAA
>NZ_JBMFGY010000219.1:0-3809 GCF_049977125.1 Acidiphilium sp.
ACTTTATTTTTTTTGTCACTGTGGAAGTTGGGCCTAAGGACCCCACAATGCCGCAACGCGCCAACCTTGCAGCCCCCCGATTCGATGGCAGCGAAGAGATTCCTGCATGGGCCGATGCGCTGCTGAAATCCGCCCGCGAGATCGATAAGCGCATGGACGCCATCACGGCCCGCCGCCGCCGCGCCGATTACGCCGCACCGACCGAAGATCGCCAGCGCACCACCGATGGGAAGCTCCGCGCCGACAGTGCCCGCAGTTATGCGAGCACCGAGCGCCGGCAATTGCAAGGCAAAATCGACCTTTTGGAGCACCGGATGCGCCATATTCTGACCGAGCCATCGGTCGATGATCGCAACGCGTACAGCGACGCTCATGCCCGTGCCGATGCAGTGTTTCAGGCCGCCCTTGGCCGCCCCGCTCCGACCCCCACCCCCGGCGAGCATCCCGATGGCTACCGCAAGCGCCTCGCCACCATGCTCGCAACAGTCTCACCCGAATTGAACGGCGCGCGGCTCGACAATCTATCCGGCGGAACACTCGCCGCGATCGAGCGTGAAGTGTTCGCCGACGCAGCCCGCGCCGTGAAAGACAATTCGCCCAGACTTGGAATCCCGGCCGGCCAGCTACGTGCGATCGAGACTGATTGGCATGGACACAAGAAAACCGAATACGTCGGCGACCCGACCGCAGCCTGGGCGCCCTACTCATACGGCGCGGGCGGCAAGGTCAGCATCAATCGCAGCCTCGCGACGAAGCACTGAGGATTCATAGAATGTCCGAAACCACCAGCGACAAAACCAAACCGATCTCGATCTCGATGCCGCCGGCGATCCTAGAACGCCTGGATGCCGAGGCCGCCCGCACCGATATTCCTCGCTCGACCTTGGTTCGCCATTTGCTCGACGCCGCCCTGCCGGGCGGCCGGAACTCCCGGCATCGGCCATGGTTCGAAGTGACATACGACTCAACCCTGCCGCCGCGCTGTACTGCCCGCATCACCCCCGGCGTTGCTGGATGGGCTGGACCGGCGATGTCCTGGGTGACGGGACCTGGCGAGGCTGGCGTCAATTTTCGCAACCGGATCACCGCCGAAATGAGAGAGGCCGGGATACACCTTGTCGGCGCAACCGTCCTGATCTCCACGCATCCGGCCTGGGATTCATGGGGTGGACATGTGCCGAAACACCTCCGCGCCGCGCCGTGAGCCGTATCGCCCGCCTGTTCGCCAGCGCGTTCCCATCGGTCCGGGGCAGCATCACAACCGACCCCCAGCACGCCGCCCGCCGCGATCGGATCGATGACAGCCTCGCCCTCGACAAAATCGTAAGGAAATCAACCATGACCACCGACGCCGAAGCCGACGCCATCATCGCCCGCCACCGCGCCACCGCCGAACGGGCCGCTACCGAGGGCGGCAAAAGCTTCAGGGACGCCATGACGGCGGCGTGCGATTCGCAAGCCGAAGAAATCGACCGGCTTCGCGCCATCATCCGCGATATGAGCGCCGAACGCCCGCGCCGCCTCATTAGCATCACCGCCCTGACGATCAACGGGAGCGCCGGGGCGCGATCCGAGCTGATCGGGGTGGCCGGAGATGGCACGATCTGGAACGGCGGGCAGCGGGGCGACTCCTGGCGGCGCATTGCCGATCTGCCGCAGGGTGCGGATGAACTTTGATGACACCACCGACCACGCTCGCCGAAGTCAACGCCTGGGCCGATGCAGTGACGCCGCAGATCTTCGAAAAGGCGATCACGGAGGCGCGCGCCGGCAATATCCGGTTGCGGCATCACCTCGATACGGTCGGTATAAGGTGGCGTGACGATGGCTGATAATGCAGGCGGAAAACAGCCGCACGGCTTCAAGCCCGGTCAGAGCGGCAACCCGGCCGGCAAACCGCCCGGCACCCGGCATAAGGCGACCATGGCGGCCGAAGCTCTACTCGACGGCGAGGCTGATGCTCTGACCCGGCAGGCGATCCAGATGGCGCTCGGGGGCGATCAGGTGGCGTTGCGCTTATGCCTCGACCGCATCCTACCACCCCGCCGCAGCCGCACCGTGCGCCTCGCACTGCCCGCCCTGACCGACGCCGATAGCTGCATGGCTGCAATCGCCGCCGTCGCCGCAGCCGTCGCGGATGGGCAGTTATCACCCGATGAAGCCACCCCCATCGCCGGGCTGGTGGAGGCCGCGCGCAAAACCATCGAGATCGTCAACATTGAAACCCGCCTTGCCGCATTGGAAGCCAAAGCATGACCCTCCTCGAACGCCGTCTCGCCACCCTCGAACGCACCAGCCCGCCCGGCGTGGAGAAAATCACGATGATCCGCCGCGTCGTCTTGGCACCCGATGCGGATGGGCAATGGCAGCCGGTGCGGACGATCGAGCGCGTCATTGTCACCGATGCCCGGTCATAGATCAAAAGGCTCTGGATGCGGGCCGGCCAGCCGCGTTCATAGCACCGCTAAACAGCAATTCATCGACCCAGCGCCGGAAAAGCAGCGGGCAAGGGCGTTGAAGCGATGGGCCGATCACCGCGAACGTGTGGCGCAAGGCCCCGAGGCCGTCGCTGCTCATGCGCGCCTAGTGATGCTGGAAAAGATCAGGCGGGGGATGAAGCGCGCCATGCGTTCGAGCACGTTACCATCGCCCGCGCGTTCGGAGGAGGATTAGATGCCGACGCTACGTGAAGCCATTGCGAACCGAGGCAAGCCCGCCAGCGCCGTCCGCACCGCGATCAGGGCCGATCTGAAAGAGGCGCGGCGCAGGCTCTATGCCGCCACACAGGCCCTCGACGCCCTTCTTGGCCTCGGCCTCGACGACGACGCGCTGGTGGAGCGGGCCCGGCCGCTGGTGGAAGCGATCAGGCGGATTCCATTGTGACCGACACCCTCGACCCCGCCGAACTCGCCCGGTTGCGCCTGGTGGCAGAGAACCCCTTAGCGCGGCCGAGTGAGCGGGTGGCGGCGAGGCGCGTGCTGCGTGAACTACGCGATGCTGAGACCCGCGCCGCCGATGAAGCCGATCGGCGCGAACTGCTTGCGGTGATCCGGCGCACGATCGCGCGGGCTTAGCGTCGACCCGCACCAGCCCATCTCCGCACCACAACTTCCCGTCGACGGGAAGTTTCAAACGCGCTGCATCTGTCTGGCATCGGCGGCGCATCGGCATGGCACCAGCCCGGCAGCGGCGGCGCATCGCCAGCGCATCTGCCCGGTATTCTCGCATTTTCGTGAACTGGCTGCACCATCCGCGCCGACCCGTTCATTGCGATACCGTGCCAAATCCGAAACCAGAACGCTACCGAAACAGTCTCATCTTTTGAGAAAAGCTAGGCTATCTGCCAGTTTCGGGGGATTTAATGTGTTTCGATATAGTTATGAACTACCGATGCCCCCTATGCCCTATGCTATCCCGCGCATACGGGAAAAATATATTCTCAGAACTCACGACGCCGTGATGATATGCTCGTATCCCGACACGTCCCGCACCGCCCATGCCGTAGTTATGCCGTATGCCGTCCGGGTGATGTGTGGATATGTCGTGTAAAGCATTGATAATGCTTGGTATCCCGTACCGGATTCGAACCGGTGTTGCCGCCGTGAGAGGGCAGCGTCCTAGGCCTCTAGACGAACGGGACGATGATCTCTTCGGTAGCCGAGGTAGATTTTGGGGTCAAGTCGGCGGCGGGGCGGGGATTGTCGCGTTGATCGGCGAGGGCGCGGAATATTCGTTTTGATGTCGTAACGATTTAGGCGTGCGAACGGGTTTTTGCGTCAGGTTTGAAAATCGCGGGGGGCGAGGAGGCG
>NZ_JBMFGY010000220.1:0-3808 GCF_049977125.1 Acidiphilium sp.
ATTGAGATTCGGCTCCATGACGTTTACCGATACGATCCGCAAGAGTTGAAATGCTAATGACAAGGATCACGCCGGCAAGACGGTGGCAGGGTTGAGCACGGAAATCCATATCTGGTGTGCAATCCAAAAGTGGAGGACTGGCAAGATCGAATTTCGGTGCACGACTTGCGGCTGTGAGTTTCGGCGGGCTTGCGCTGTTGCTCGCGAGCGGACCGGCCTGGGCGTAGTCGGCGGACCAGATGATGATGACGGCGGCATAGGCGGGGAAGGTGCAAGCGCAGACATATTTCGGCTCAATTTATCTCGATGGCGCCGGCGTGCCGCCGAGCGATACGATGGCCGCAAACTGGTTCGGTGAGGCGGCGAAGCGCGGTGACGCCGTAGCGCAGACCAATCTGGGCCTACTCTATCAACAAGGGCGCGGCGCGCCGATGCTCCCGGCGTCAGCCGTTGGCGTGCGCTGGAGCGGCGGTCGGGTGATCTGCGGCCCGGTCCGCTGGGTGGTGACCGTCGCAGCGGCGTGATCGAGGCGCACGCCGAGACGATCCGAGGCACGCTGGCGGGGCAACGCGACATGACGATCGAGGAATTACGGGGCACTCTGGCCGCGCAGGGTCTGCGGTTCGGCTACGGCACGCTGTGGTGCTTTCTGGCCCGGTACGGGCTGACGCGTAAAAAAGACCGCCCACGCGGCCGAACAGGACCGTCCTGATGTGATGAGCGCGCGGGAAGCCTGGTTCGACGCACAGATCGACCTCAATCCCGACCGGCTGGTCTTCGTCGATGAAACCTGGGCCAACACCAACATGGCGCGGAACTATGGGTGCTGTCCGCGCGGTGAGCGTTTGCAGGTGAGCGTGCCGCACGGCCATTGGAAAGCGACCACCGTGATCGCCGGTCTGCGCAACAGCGGCGTCGTCGTCCCTTTCGTGATCGATGGCGCCGCCGACCGCGATGTCTTCGAGACATGGGTCGAACACATCCTCGTCCCCGAACTGCGCGCCGGTGATGTCGTGATCATGGACAATCTCTCCAGTCACAAGGGGCCGCGTGTCCGGACCCTGATCGAGGCTGCCGGTGCCGTGGTGAGGTATCTGCCGCCCAACAGCCCGGACTTCAACCCAATCGAAAACGCATTCACCAAACTCAAATCCCTGCTGCGCAGGGAAGCCGCCAGAACCATCGACCTCATCACACCGGCAGATTGCGACAACATGTTCATCGCAGCCGGATACGATCCAGAATGATAGGATTACGCTCTAGATGCAGGTAAGCTGGTCGTCATCATCCCGATGGGCAAACCAGGCGCTTTCGGCGCGCGCAGCCACTTCGGCATTTTCAACGGATCATGTATAATCAAAAAAATATCTGTGCCGCCATTTAGCAGGTCTATCAATATATCAAAAAGGTAACCAATTAATAACTTGGGACCTTGGATGAGCCTTTCACGTTAATTTCACGGCGCTTGCTTTCTTAACGGATAATATACCTCCCAACCACCCCCAAGTGCCTGATATAAACCCACGAGGTCATTTGCAATTGTTGTTAGGCTTTGGGCTTGTGACTGTTCAGCCGCAAGGAGGGCTTGCTGGGCAGTCAATACCTGTAAGTAAGTTGCAACGCCCTCACGGTAACTTTGTTGCGCTAGATGTAATGCTTTTTTACTTGCCGTAACATCCAGAGTAAGTGCATTAAGACGATGCTGTTCTCCGTCATAGGTAGATAGATCATCATCAACCTGATGAAACGCCGTTAGTACCGTTTTCGCAAACGAGATTGCGGCTTCACGCTGCTCAGCATTTCGCAAATGAAGCGTGCCTTCAAGTTTGCCGCCAGAGAAGATTGGCAGTGATAACTCCGGCCCGACGGCATAGGTAATCGCTGCGAGCTGATTTAGATTCGACATTTGCAACGCCTGTAACGATACCGATCCTGAAAGTGTCAAATCCGGAAAAAAGGACGCCTTAGCCGCACCAATTTCTGCGGTCGCCTCATGGAGGGTTGCGCTCGCTTGCCGAATGTCGGGTCTTCGCTTGAGTAGTTCGGAGGGCATCCCTATTGGAACGACCGGTGGTACTGACGGTATCGAGCTGGGCTTGGCAAGATTTATCTCGAGAGCACCAGGTTCTTGGCCTAGCAGCAAACCGATTTGACTAATCTGGTCTTCAATAGCGACCCTGAGCGTTGGAATCTGCGCGGCGATCGAGGCCGCTTGTGCACGGGAATCCTCGACGTCAAGAGCGGTGGAAACCCCAGCATCTTCACGATTTTTAGTGATAAGGGTAATTTGGTGCGCAGTTTGAAGACTGGACTCCGTAATGGCCAGTAGTTTTTGATCGGATCGTAACGAAATATAATCGTTCGCTATCTCTGCTTCTATGTTTAGCAATACGGCACGCCGCGCATCGTCTGACGCGGCAACAGCAGCAAGTGCCGCCTCCTCAATTCGACGGTTTTTACCCCATAGATCAAAATCAAAAACGGAAGAGAAACCATACTGGAAAAGATTGAATGGCTGGATCTCTGTATTTGAAATACCACCGCCACCGCTGGAACCACTACCGCCATTTGCAATAGCACTCGCGTTATTAGCATTTCCGGTAGCGCCCCCGCCAAGCGCATTGAAAACACCTTTCCTACTTGGCTTCTCCCGAGTATATGAACCGGCGAAATCCAGTGACGGATACAGTGCAGCTCCGTCAATTTCGGCTTGTGAACGTGCTTCAGCCAGTCGCTCCGTAGCGATTTTTATGTCAAGATTTTGAGTAGCTGCTTGTCTCTCCAACTGCGTCAATGTCGCATCATGAAAATTGGCCCACCATGTGACATCAATCGGATACGGCACAAGCTTACTCTTCATTTTCGTGTTTATACGAGGAATTTCGAATGTTTTTATAGTTTTTGTATGTGGCGTACTGAAGTTTGGGCCAAGCTCGCAACCTGAAAGTATAATAACCATAGCGGCAAATATGGTGACTTGTTTCAGTGCATGATATGTTTGGATATGTTTAATTTTTTTCATCAGGATGTTCATGTAGCAATACTTTCCTTTTTTATGTTTATAAGGCGGAATTCACTTCCAACTACGTAATATACACACCTCGAAACGGTTTTAGTAATGCACGACAAGAATATGAACATGTAAATTACAAATATTTTGTTAAATTTAACCATGATTAAGCCTGGATTGATGCGCCGTAATAACAATAGCAACAAATACACCAGCCTGAATAAAACCAAGAATAGCTTCAATTGAAACAGAAATCATTGAGGACAGTTCTTTCGGTAACCAATCTCCCAACCCAAGCGTAGTGAAATTTTGTATAGAAATATACATTGACAATAGTAGTGTGTGTTTTATTATCGAATGTACTAATGTATGATTCGGTCCTGTATATCGAAACAAATGAAATACACCAAATAGGTTGTACAAAAACCCAAAGTAAGTCACTGTTATTAAGGTGATTTCTATATATAGAAATACAATTTCAAGCAAGGCAAACCGCGCCGTACGATCATTCCGAGTAACAAAATAAAGAATTAAATCTAGAACGAAAAACCTTACCGCAAATATATAAATTAAATCAAATCCAAATATTGTTGTGTCATATGACACTATAATATGTGGCTCCATGATATCTAATAGATATTCAACTAATAGCGGAAGCCATAGCAATGGCAAGAGAAACGGGAGATATCTTACCGTATTATGTAAAATCAATCCATATTTTTTCATCGCCAAAACCCTATATCGATCGTTTGCGGAACAGCCAGGCAGCGGCGGTGAGGCTGATTGCGGCGAGGAAGG
>NZ_JBMFGY010000221.1:0-3782 GCF_049977125.1 Acidiphilium sp.
TTCGGAATGGTTTCTGCAATGCGATCGCCTCCGGCGCCCTGGCAAGAACGTCGTGCAGATCGCCGGTGATGAAGATATGCGGTACCGGCCCGATCAACGCGACGATCCGGTCGATCGCATCGATACCGTTACCTGGCCGCAGCCTAGTATCCATCAAAATCAGATCTGGTCGGTGGCGCACCGCTGCCGCCACGGCAGCATCCTCACTCGTTACGAGCGCGCAGACGGTGTGCCCCAGACAGTGAAGAAGCTCGCCCAGCAGCGGGCCGATCAAATGATCGTCATCGACCACCAGGATGGACCTGATCGGCTCTGCCATGTTCCGCTCCCATAATGCATTCCCACTATAGGGGGTCGCATCCGCGAGCGGCAGACTCAGAAACTACGTAGTCGACGGCTGGTGATCAGGATGATACTACTCCGATAAGTTCCGCCATCCGGGACGCCACTGCGAAAGCGCGCAGCCATGCTACGCAGCAAACCGAGAACACCAGCAAAGCTTGCCGCTAGTACGACATCCCCGCCGGACGCCGATTTTCTTGTGGTGGGCATCGGCGCTTCGGCCGGGGGGCTCGAAGCCTGCAGGCTTCTGCTCCAAGCGCTCGAACCCGACCGCTCGATGGCGCTGATCGTGGTTCAGCATCTCGATCCGACCCAGCGAAGCCTGCTGGCCGAACTGCTGGCGAGCCATACCGGGCTTGTCGTGCGCGACTCCACCGAAGGCATGACGATCGAACCCGGGCATTGCTATGTCCTGCCGCCCGGCAACTATCTTTCGGTCGGCCAGAACATGCTGCATCTTTCGCGACCGCTGGCGCGTCACGGCACTCGGCTGCCGTTCGACTTTCTGCTGCACACGCTGGCGCAGGCCTATGGTGCGCGCGCCGTAACCATCATTCTGTCGGGCACAGGGGGCGATGGTAGCGCCGGCATCAGCGACATCCGCGCCCGGCATGGCTACGTTATCGCCCAAGATCCCTCCGAAGCACAGTATGACGGTATGCCGCGCAGCGCGATCGCCACCGGACATGTCGATGCGATCCTGCCCATCGCGGCGATGCCAGCCGCTCTCGCCGCGCGCGCCGCGGCGCCCCCCATAGTCGCCGCTGGGGCAAGCGAGGCTAATGATTCCTTCCACCAGATCGTGGAACTGCTGCGCAACCGCACCGTCCATGATTTCACCCTCTACAAGCAAGGCACTTTGCGACGCCGGATCGAGCGGCGGATGGCGCTGGCCGGAATGCAGCGCGGGAAACTCGCCTCGTATCGCGACCTGATAGAAGCCGATGCGCTCGAACTCGAAGCGCTCGCGCAGGACCTACTGATCAACGTGACCAGCTTTTTTCGTGACCCGATGGTATTCGAGACGGTGCGCACCACGGTCATCCCGACGCTGATGGCAGACCGCAGTGATTCGCGGCCCGTGCGGATCTGGATCGCGGGTTGCAGCACCGGTGAGGAAACGTATTCCCTCGCCATGCTGTTTCAGGAATGGGCGGATGACAGCGGGGTCAAGCTCAAGGTGCAGATCTTCGCGTCCGACGTCGATCCCGATGCGATCGCACGTGCCCGTAACGGTTTGTACCCCGCCGCGATCGAGAGCGATGTCAGCTCCGCGCGACTGGCACGGTTCTTCACCCGCGAGGAGGCACATTACAGAATCAGCCGCGAGCTGCGGTCGCTTGTGGTCTTCACCGTGCACGATCTGCTGGCCAATCCGCCGTTCTCGCGGCTCGATATGATCTCATGCCGCAATCTATTGATCTATCTGCAACCCGAGGCGCAGGCAAAGATCATCGCGCAATTCCATTTTGCCCTGCACGACGGGGGGGTACTGTTGCTTGGCAGCGCCGAAACTCTCGGTCAGATCGACCAGGGGTTCGAAGTGATCTCCAAGACTGAGCGACTATTTCGCCGGGTTGGGCACACACGTTCCGGTGGCGCGATCATGCCGCCCGTCCGGACGGGGCCGCCCCAGTTAATGCGTAACATCCTTTCGCCCGGCACCAGACAGGTTGGCCCGCGCCACGCTGGCATTGCCGATCTGTGCCGCCGGCTGGTGATCGAGGCCTTTGCGCCCGCTGCCGTCCTGATCAACCGCCGTTTCGAATATTTGTTCTCGCTCGGACCGATCGATCGCTATCTCCACGTCGCCCCCGGTCTGCCCTCGTTCGACCTGATCGACATGGCCCGCCAGAATTTGCGCACCACGCTGCGTTCGGCGATTCAGCGCGCGATCGAGAGCAACGCCCGCGTCATCACCTCCGGTGGTACGGTCGACGAAGATGGAAAATCGATCGATTTCCACCTCGATATCCAGCCCGTCGCGAGCGACGGTGAGGTCCTGCTGCTGGTCTGCTTCGTCGAAGACACCGATACGGTAATCCAGCGCCGCCCGACACGCGGCAATCGCAACCAGCATCTCGCCACGCTCGAGCGCAAACTCGCCGCCACTCGCACCGAGTTGCTCGGCGCAATACGTGATCTCGAATTGTCCAGTGAGGACCAGAAGGCGATCAACGAGGAGGCACTGTCGGTCAACGAGGAATTCCAGTCCACTAACGAGGAGCTGCTGACCTCGAAGGAGGAGCTGCAATCGGTCAACGAGGAGCTCACCGCCCTGAACGGCCAGCTGCAAGAAACCCTGGAACGCCACCGCACCACCGGTAATGACCTGCAGAACATTCTCTACAGCACCGACATCGCCACCCTATTCCTCGACACCGAACTGAACATCCGCTTCTTCACCCCGGCCACCCGCCGCCTGTTCAACATCATTGCCAGCGACATCGGCCGCCCGCTGACCGACCTGACCATGTTGGCGGAGGATAACACGCTCAGCAGTGACGCGCTGGCCGTGCTGCAACACCTCGCCCCAATCGAGCGCGAAATCCTCACGACAATCGGCAAGGAGGGGGCCGGCGTCTGGCTGCTCCGCCGGATCACCTCCTACCGGACTCATGAGGACCGGATCGAAGGCGTGGTGATCACCTTCACCGACATCACCGATCGCAAGGCAGCAGCCGAGGCGGTGCAAGATGCCAGGCTCAGCGCCGAACGCGCTAATGCTGCCAAGTCGCGCTTCGTCGCAGCCGCCAGCCACGACCTGCGCCAGCCGCTGCAGACTCTGGCCCTGCTGCAGGGCCTGCTGGCGCGGACCGTCAGCGAACCTCAGGCGCTGAACCTCGTCGAGCGACTCGACCAGACGATCGGCGCCATGACCGGCATGCTCGATACCCTGCTCGACATCAACCAGATCGAGACCGGGATGGTGCGGGCCACGATCCGCGTGGTGGCACTCGACCCGCTGTTTGCGCGGATCAATGCCGATTTTACCTTCCAGGCCGAGGTGGCTGGCCTGCGTCTGAGTGTCGTTCCGTGCGGCCTGAGCGTGCGCACCGACGCTGCCCTGCTCGAACAGATCCTCCGCAACCTAGTCTCGAACGCGATCAAATACACCAAAAACGGCCGAGTCCTGCTCGGCTCCCGCCGTCAGGGCAATATGGTGCGCATCGAGGTGTGGGACACCGGTCTCGGCATCGAGGAAAACCAGATCGAAGCGATCTTCGAGGAATATAACCAGATCGATAATCCGGCCCGTGAACGCAGCCGGGGCCTCGGGCTTGGGCTCTCGATCGTCCGGCGGCTCGCCGAACTGCTCGATCATCCGCTGCGGGTCCGTTCCGTGTTGGCCAAGGGATCGGTCTTCTCGATCGAGGTGCCGCGCGCGGAAGCCCATGCAGCACCTTCCCGCACCGGGCCGCCGGCGGCATCGCACCGGC
>NZ_JBMFGY010000222.1:0-3776 GCF_049977125.1 Acidiphilium sp.
TCTCGATCGTCGTCGCCACCCCCACAACCGAAGCCGGCAACAGCCTCGCCGAGCGGATCGCAGCCGTCGGCCACGCCGCGAATTTCGTGCCGGACCGCATCTTCCCCTCCCACGGACAAAAGGACTTCAACGCCATGATCACAAACGAGACCATCACCCGCGCCCCGGAAAACGACGGTGCAACGGCCCCGCGCCCTCAAGCCGCCGCGCCAGCGGTCCCGAATATCGAGATCGTCGAACGCGGCAAGCCGCGCGCGATCAACGACGAGACCAAACTCAGCGTCGACATCGGCAAAAGCGATGCCGGCTACCATTATAAGAGTGTCATCACCCTGAATGGCCGCGATCTGCCGGGCTCTGAATGGAGCCAGGCGTTCGAAAGCCGCAAAGAAGCCCGGGAAACCGCCGCATTCAGTGCGGGACGCGACCTCGAACGCGCGATCGCCGCAAACACCAATGGCAAAGCTGCCGCTTCATCAAGCTCGAACCCCTATCAGCAGGTGCTTGACGAGATCGGGAAAAGCGTTGCGAATCTGCCTGGCGACAACGCAAACGCGGCGCTCAAGCAGCGAATTTCTGATCTCGGAGAGCGTGCGAAACAGCCCGGCGTCCTCGACGACCCGGCCGTCCAGCAGAAGATCGCCTGGGCGATGGCCGATACCGAGCGGGCAACCGGCGTCAGGACAAATGTCGGAGACCATATCCGCGACCAGATGCTCACGCTCGCAGTGACCATCCAGGGGTTGAACGATCCAAGCGTCATCCGGCTAATGAAATACACCAACCAGTTGGGCAGCCAGAACACGGTCGACCAGATCCGGGATTTTGCAGTCAGAATCGCCCCCAACAAAGCCCCCCAGGTTGGATCTGGCGACAAGGTGCTCCTCGACAAACTGGAGCAGCGGGTCCTCGACGAGAACCTGAACCAGATGACCCAACGACAATCTATGTCGGCCGACCGGGGAGCGAGGATACAGCAAGGCAATCAGCTCGATCAACAAGTCCGACAGAATCAGACCGTCGAAGCCCGCGCCCAAAACGCACCAGCACCATCGGAAACTGCAGCAGCCTCTGCCGGTCAGGGCGCAACGCAACGCCCGGTCGTGCAAGCCACAACCGCCAACGTGAAAGTCACGCCGGGCGCATCCACGGGACCCGGCTGGCTTGAGGGCATAGCCAACCGGGTGAAGGAATCCCCGCTGTTCCGCGCACCCGCCCCCCGCGCCAGCAACAGCAACGGCGCCGGTTCCTCCACGACCAATGAGCCAGCGGCTGCTCCGGCACCGACCCAACCCGCTCCCTACGCCGATACGAGCTTCGATCATAAGGGCGCTGTAGCCGGGATCGAGCGCGACCTGATCGTCGAAGGCGTCACCGCGGCCGCTGTCACCGCGGCGCAGGCCATGACCAGTCTGCGGCAGATGATGGGGGGTATCGGCCAGAAAATTGACGCTGCCGCTGAAAACGATCCCGGCGGCTACGCCAACGTTATCTCCGGCATGAAGCCCGGTGGCCAATACGCCGAATTGCGGTCGGAACTGGATGCACAGATTCAGCAAAGCCAAGGCTTCGCCGGCACCTACCAGCAGGCCACCGACGCGCTCGAAAACTACGCCACGAGCCGCGTCAGTGCAGAACAATGGTTCCGTAATAATGCCGTGAAGGTCAGTGAACTCGATAAGGACCTCGCCCCGGCCGAAAAGGGTCTGTTCGAATCACTGCAGAAAACACCGGGACTGACTTCGGGCCTGAGCATGCTCGAGGAAATGGCGGAGAAATTCGGCGAAGCGATCATGCAGATCATCAACCGGGCACGAACCGCCCTCGGCTTCGGTCCGGGCATGGGTAACGACCCCTCCCCCTCCCCCGCTGGTCCGCAGAACGAGCAGCGACCCGGCCCACGCCCCGGCTGATCCGTCACTTCACATGCCTCGCCCTTTCCCGCCCCCGCAAAGAGAGACATTCATGTTTGGCAGAATCGCGCGACTGATCCTGATCTCCTTCATGCTCGCAAGCACGGTCGCCGCTCCCGCCTTCGCGGCAGCGGGCGCGGGGACCGGGACCGGGACCGGAACAACGCAACCCGGCACCCAGGTCACATGGCAGCAGCTCAATGCCCCGAACGATTGGGCGGGCGGGGTGATCAATGAATTGTTCCCGATCAACCTGACCGGACAGCAGGTTGGCACCCCCACAGCAGGCACCGGGATCGGCAACGAGCAAACCGTCATCGGCACAATGATGGGTCTGTTCAACGGCATCGTCGGTCTCATCGCGGCCGCCTGGTTCGCCTACGCAACCTTGATGGAAATTCATCGCGGCGCCGAAACCGGTGAGGTGCTATCCGAACGAACCAGCTCGTGGGTCGCTCCCCGGATTGCCATGGCCGCGATCCTCATTCTGCCGGTGGCTGGCGGGTTCAACGTGGGACAGGCCGGCGTCGTGCAGATCGCGCAATGGGCCGTCGGCATCGCTGATCTCGTTTACGACGCCGGACTGACCGCGCTCGGCCCTGGCGCGCTGCCGATCGCAACACCACAGGTCCCGAACGCCCAACGCATCGTCGCCGGTTTGGTGGAAGATGAGGCATGCCGGGATCTCATCAATGATGTGTCCGGTTCCAACACTTCCAAAACACCACTCGTTCCCGAACCCGCGCCGATCTTCCGGCAGAGTTCCTACGGCAGCGAATGGGGTATCCCCTCGAACATCGGCAGTGCCATCAGCAAGATCCCCTACATCGGCCCCGAGCTCAATGCCTTCGTCAATCCGTCCGTCGGCACGGGCGGCACCCTGATCTACCCTTTCGCCGCCACCAGCGGCGACGGCAGCGGAACACCGGTCTGCGGTGAGATCACGCTCCGCACCCCCGCACCAACCACGGGATCAGCCCTGAATGCGACGGAAAACATCGCGAGCGATCAGGAGGCGGCCCTCGACAAAGTGTACTACGGCGAAATCGAACCGCAGGTCTCAACGATCATCGCCAATTATTTCCAGTCGGATAATCCCCAGGACCTCACCGGCCTGACGAGCGTCATGACCACCGCGACCTCGGATTATTCGACAGACCTCACAAAAGTCGCATCCAGCGTCGTGCAGGAGGAAGGGCAGAGCACAATCCAGAAGGAAAACCTCGATCAGATGGAAGCGCTGGGATGGAGTGGCGCCGGCGCGTATTTCATCCAGATCGCCGCGATGAACGGGCGAAACCTCAGCATCCTCAACAACACCGCCAACGTAGCAACCCCCAGTTGGGCGGGACTCCCCGGCGACATCAAATCCGACCTCGCTCAATACATGCCGCCGGTGACCAGCTTCCTGAACGAGATGCAGATCGACACTAATGTCGATGCCGGCGCGACCCCTCCGACCGCCCTGATCAGCAACCATCCCTCCTCCAGCGGGCTCGGGATCATCAACACCGTCTTCGACGCCATCGGCATCAACCGTCGGCTGCTGAACTTCATGGCAACCTCCGTGCTGCCGACCAATGGCGAATGGTCCGATCCTTTCGTGCCGATGATCAATTTGGGGCAACATATGGTCGAAGCCGGTATCTCGGCGATCGGCCTGTCCGCCTTGCTGAATACCAAACTCGGCACGCTCGCGGCGGTGGGCGGGCAGGCGTTGGCCGGTGACGAAGTCGGGGCAGCAGCAACCGCCGCGATGGCTGTCAGTGGGGTCCTCGGCCGCCTGGTCAACCTGATCTACATCGTCTGTGTGGCGCTGATCTTTCAGGGCCTCATGCTGGCCTACGTCATCCCGATGATCCC
>NZ_JBMFGY010000223.1:0-3736 GCF_049977125.1 Acidiphilium sp.
GCCAGCAAAGGCAGGGGGTTGGATTCTCAGAATATGGGGTCTCTCAAAAACGGCCGCTTGTGAGAGTAGTTTATTCAGAAAACTTTGTTTTTTGGTAGGTGATTTAGCGCTTGCAGAAGCTATAAACTTATGGCAGTATGAATGCATGCATTCAAGAATGCAGGAGAATAGAGCTATGTCGCAAGCTACGTTAGAAACGGGACCACGCGGAGGGCGCACAGGTCAACCCCCTAGCCGTGTCGGCAAGAAGGGTGTCACTTTCTACCTTGATCCCGATGCTATGAAGCAGCTTCGCGGAATCGGTGTCGAAGAAGATGTCACGTTGCAAGGGCTCATGATCGAGGCGGCAAACATGCTTTTTAAGAGTCGAGGAAAGGCGGAAATCGCAAAATGAGTACCAAAGCCGCGCTGGTCGCAACTCCCGATCAACCGAAACGCAAAGGCCGACCGCGTAGGGACGCGACAACCCAAGGATCGGTCGTGACTGTCACGCCGATCATGCCGCATCACATTTCAGGAGGCTTCGCTCTAGATGTGAACGCGGTTCATGCGGGTAACTTCATCGAACTAGCGGCGTCGCTGCCAGATAAGAGCGTCGATATCATCATTGCTGACCCGCCATATAACGCGAGCAAGGGTAATATATGGTCGATGCAATATGGCACCCTTCCTGGCTTTGGCGGCACTTGGCAAAAGATCTCAGAGGTGTGGGATGACATGCCTCTAGACAAGTATTTGGCCTTCACGTTGAGCTGGTTGGCCGAGGCCAAGCGGTTATTGAAGCCTACCGGCTCTATGTGGGTTCACGGCACTTATCATAACGCCGGTATTACCAACGTCGCCATGCAAATGCTCGAAATAGAGATTATCAACGAGATTATCTGGTATAAGCGCAACAGCTTTCCAAACCTCTCCGGGCGACGATTGACCGCGAGCCATGAGACTATCTTGTGGGCGCATCGAGGCGGCAAGCGCGCCTATAATTTCAATTACGAGCGTTCCAAGGAAGGTGACTTTTCCGACGACCAGTTGAAGGCCCCTGGGAAGCAGATGCGAACCGTTTGGGATTTGCCAAATAACAAACCCCGCGAAGAACAGGCTTTCGGCAGGCATCCGGCTCAGAAACCCGTTCGCCTCGCCAGAAGGTTTATTCAGCTTTCCGCGCGTTCTGGTGATCTTTGCTTGGTGCCATTTGCTGGATCAGGCAGTGAATGTGTCGCTGCCAAGCAGGAAGGACTAAGTTTCATCGGATTTGAAACTGATCCGGCTTATGTCAAGATCGCCGACCGGCGTCTCAACGCTGTAGGTGCGGGATGAACCCGGCTCAGGCTCTTCTATTCGATGCCGAGGAGATGCCGATCTTTGCGCCGCAACGCGAAAGCCATACGTCGCATGGAGACGTACCATCTCTGCTGAAATGGACCGGCAGCAAGCGTAGTCAGGCTACGCGGATCGCGGCCTATGCCCCGGCATTCAATCGCTACTACGAGCCATTTCTTGGAGGCGGAGCGCTTCTCTACCTAATGGCGAAACCGGGCGCGGTCGCGGCCGATATCTACGCGCCGCTCACCGCCTTTTGGACAATGGTGCGCGACAATCCGGAGCGACTAATCGCCGACTATGCGCGTCAATGGGAGGCATTGCAGGCCGACTTACCCGGATATTTCTATGTTGTGCGCGACCGCTTCAACATGACGCGGCAGCCCGAAGATTTGAATTTTCTCATGCGAACCTGCGTGAACGGCATCGTGAGGTTCAACAATAAAAGTGATTTTAACAATTCCTTCCATCTGTCCCGGAAAGGCATGTTGCCGCGCCGCTTCGCTGGCATTGTGCGCTTATGGACGGACAAGCTGAGGGGTGTTGAGATCCGTAGCGGTGATTTTGAGGAAACTATCGCCGATGCGCAGGCAGGGGACTTCGTATATCTTGATCCGCCCTACGCCGGAAATAAGCAGCGTTATATCAGCGATCTGGACGTAGCCCGATTCGGCGACGTGCTTGATCACCTCAACCGCCGTGGCGTCCGATGGGCATTGTCCTTTGATGGCGTCAGAGGTGGCACGATCTACGATCATACAATCCCGAGCGATATCTACCGCCGCAAGGTGCTCCTCAATAGCGGCTATAGCGCCATTGCCAAGGTTCTAAACGGTCCGGTTGAAATGGTGACAGAAAGCCTCTACCTCAATTATTGACCTTCACCACAACGAATTGGCCCCACGACGATAGCGAGGCCAGATAACCGACGAGCGACTTGCCCTTCGCGGTATCACCGCGAAGGTGCAGGTCGCACCGATCGGCATCTGCCGAAAAGGAAACCCCGATCTGTAGATCGAGATCTGTTCCGTCAGGGATATCCCAGAATGGATCGCCGACGTCGCTCAAATACGCTCCGGCTGATACGAAACTGACCGATTGCGGTGCCCAGGAGCCACCATAGATCGCCCATGGATCGAGTTTTTTGCCACGCTGGATGCTCGGAACGGATTCAAAAAGGGCTTCGGTATATCGGATCAAGCGAGGACCGATTCTCAACTCGAGAGCGCTCGCTCGCTCCTTGGATTCTACGCATAGGCATACGGTTCCTCCTTCGTGCCCGAAGATCGCGAAAACATGGTCCGGCCGCTTTGCGCCTTCAGCTGAGACACGCGGCAGGGTCAGCCAGCGATACTCCGGCGCATCCTTGGCCCATCGAAACGAAATCCCGCTCCAGTCCCCGCCGGGCGGATTGCACATGCCCTCGAAAGCGACGTCGTCACCAAGAGATTCAAGGGCGACATGCACGGCGGTATCCACGTCCTGTTCGCCAAGCGACAGCACGCGAGGCTGTACCATCAGCGGCGTGTCATCATTTTCGAAAATGGCTGCCCAGGCGTCTTTTCGATACCCGCGCGGCGTGTTCGCTGGCTTGCGTGCGCTATCGACCAGCAAGCCGTCGCTCACAGCCATGACGGACTCCCATAGACCGTTGCCCTCGGCGAGAGAAACCGGATTGGCGGCGAGTTTCTGCCAATGAGACAACGGCGCAGGACCGTAAACGAACGTCAGCAGTTCAGTATCATCGCCGACCAACATGCGCGCGAGTGGCGCAAGACCGCGATCGGGCCGCGCGTCATCCCCACGCGGCTTGAACCCCATCACCCAAGCTATTGCCAGGTGCGCAACATCTTGGGCCAGCCAAGCCACAAAATCATCGGCCATGTCGCCATAGATGACCTTGGCGCTTGATGTGAACGCTGCACGCCTATCCTTGGGCACGAACGAGAGCGGCAGCTTCGAGGAAGTCAGTCCGAAGCTGTCTCGCGAGCCGAGCGTCATGAAGGATCGGGCGGTATCGGTCAAGCTGCCGATATAGGCGGTTTTACTCCATGCCAAGCGTGCATCACTGCTCAGGTAATCCGGTAAAGTTTCACCTACCTCCAGCGCAGTTTTCGCCTCGCGCCATTGCACGCCAGAGAGTCCATCCTGACGCTTTTTCGATGTGGCCAGCAGTTCGACTAAGGCGAAGCACTTTTTGCCTAGAGCTTCAGCGGCGTGCTCGGTTGCGTTGCCGAGCACGGCTAGCCTCAGAAAATCGAGGAACTCGGCTTTGCCGAAGATCGGATTATACCGATCGATTGTCTCGGCACGGGCACCGGGATTCGCCTCGTAAACCGGAAGGCAGACCGATCTTTGGTACTGCGTGATGGCGTAGAAGCTGAACGGGATCGCTGGATTTGGCATCCTTTCAGCT
>NZ_JBMFGY010000224.1:0-3721 GCF_049977125.1 Acidiphilium sp.
CGCTCACCACCGATATCTCCCTCGCTGAACGCCAGATCATCGAGATCGCGCGGGTAATCCTGACCGATCCAAGCGTCATGCTGCTCGACGAGCCGACCTCCGCCCTGGTCGAACGCGAGGTGGCCTGGCTGTTCGGCCAGATCCGCCTTCTGCGCGCGCGTGGCACAGCCATCGTGTTCACCTCACATCGCTGGGGCGAGATCGCCGCCATTTCTGATGAAATCACCATCTTTCGCAACGGCACCGATGTCGGCACCTTCACCACGATCGACGAAGATGCGGCCATCACCCTGATGACCGGCCAGCATCTCGGTGCCCTCTTCCCCCCCCGAACGGCCCCACCTTCTGCCCCACCCCTGCTCTCGTTGCGCGGTGCGCGCGCCGACGATATCGAACCGTTCGATATCGACATCTATCCCGGCGAGATTCTTGGCATTGGTGGCCTTGCTGGCCATGGACATCGCGCCCTGTTCTTCGGCCTGTTCGGCGCCCCCGGCTTTCTCGAAAGCGGGATCGAGATCGAGGGCAGACCAACCACCATCGCGACCCCGCGTGATGCCATCCGCGTCGGCATCGCGCTGGTGCCCGAGGATCGAAAGAGCGAGGGCCTGTTCCTGCCGTTACCTGTCGGCACCAACATTACCCTGCCGATCCTGCGTCGCCTCTCAAGCTTCGGCCTGATCCGCCCCGGTGCCGAACGTGCCATCATCGATGCAACGATCAAAAGCCTCTCCATCCGCACGCCCGATGCCGCCCAGCCGGTCGGTGCCCTGTCCGGTGGCAACCAGCAGAAAGTCCTACTCGGCCGGTGGCTACAAACCAGGCCGCGGATCTTGCTTCTCTACGACGTCACCCGCGGCGTCGATATCGCAACCAAGCACGAAATCTACGACCTGGTCAGCCGCCTCGCACGCGAGGGTTACGCCATCCTGTTCTATTCGTCGGACGCCGAGGAACTCGCGCATATCTGCCACCGCGTCAAAATCATGAGGCGCGGCCGGTTCGTCGCCGAACTCAATGGGGCTGCCCTGACCGCCGAAGCCATCGTTGCCGCCGCGATGCGCGACTCCGCCGCTCAAGCCGAGCCTCATGCCGCCTGAGTCGATAACCCTGCAGCGCGGCAGCCGCCTCGGCCACACCGTCGCCCAGAACATCGGCCTGATCCTCGCTGGCACAATCCTCCTACTCGCGATCCTAGGATTCATCCTGATCTATGGCCTCGCCCAGCACCGTCTGCCCGGCAATTTCGAATTGACCTCGACGGTCAACAGCGCGACCCCGCTCGTGTTCGCAGCCGTCGGCCAGAGCTTCGTCATCTTGACCAAGGGGATCGATCTATCGGTCGGCGGCGTGGTCGATCTCGCCAACGCCATCGCCGCTGTCACCATGGGAAAATCGCTGGGCGGCGCGCTGGCTTGGTCGGTGGTGATCCTATTGGTCGGTGCCGCCTGTGGTCTGGTCAACGGTCTGCTGGTAGCCCTTGGCCGGTTGCAGCCGATTGTGGTCACTCTGGCAACCCTCTCGATCTTCCAGGGCCTCGCGATCCGTGTGCTGCCGCAGCCGGGCGGAGCGATCCCCGCCGGCTACACCAATCTCCTGGTCAATCCGAACGACCCCTTCGCCCTGATCTTCATCGCATTCCTCGCCATCGGCTGGTCCGCCTTTCGCCGCTCCCGTACCGGGGTCGATCTCTATGCGATCGGCAACGACGAAGCAGCCGCCCGAGCCCTCGGGGTCAACGTCCTGCGCACCAAAATCATCGCCTACATGATCGACGGTACGCTCGCCGCTGCCGCCGGCCTGTTTCTGGCCGCCAGCGCGACGGCAGGCGATGCGACCACCGGCAACTCCTATACCCTTTCCTCGATCGTTGCGGTGGTGCTCGGCGGGGTGTCGCTGTTCGGCGGTCGGGGTTCGGCAATCGGCGCAATCGCCGGAGCCTTCATAACCACGCTGATCGTCAACATCCTGTTCTTCAGCCATGTCAACCCGCTGTATCAGTCGTTCTATGAGGGCGTGTTCCTACTGCTCGCGGTCGTGGTCGGCGGCGTCATCGGCGGCGCAATCAGGCGGCGGCGATGAGGCGCCTCACCGTTGAATCCCGCCGGGTCATCTACGCGTTCACCGCTGCGATCACACTGTTCGTCGTGGGCGACGCGGTTCATCCAGGCTTTCTCGGCCTGGCCAGCGTGGAATCGATCCTGGTCATCGCTTCGTTCGTCGGTCTCGTCGCGGCAGGCCAATGCTTCGTCATCCTAATCGGCGGCATTGATCTCTCGGTGCCCTGGGTGCTCAACGCCGCCGCCATCGTGATGACCACGACCTCCCTAGGCCGCAACACCGGCGCGCCCCAAGCCCTCGTCGCCGCTCTCGGCATGGGGGCAGTGGTCGGCGCGGCCAACGGCATCGGCGTAGCGTGGTTCGGCATCCCCGCCGTGGTGATGACCTTGGCAATGAACGGTATCATCGAGGGGCTGACCCTCGGCCTGTCCGGTGGCTTCACCTGCGGGTCATGCTCTTCCTATGCGCCGCCGCTGATCCAGGGCCTCGCGCACGATGGCTTTCTCGGCGTGCCGGATGCGCTCTGGCTCTGGCTCGTCGTGATCGTCCTGGTCAGCGGCGCACTCGGCCTGACCCGGTTCGGCCGCGCCACCTACGCACTTGGCAACAACACCCGCGCTGCGGTTCTCGCCGGAATCGATGTCGGACGCCTGACCATCGCGCTCTATGCCGTCAGCGGATTCTTCGCCGCCCTGACCGGCGTCATGCTGGTCGGATTCGGCGGCCAGGCGTCTCTCGGCATGGGCGATCCCTACCTATTCACCTCAATCGCCGCCGTTGTGATCGGCGGCGTCAACATCCTGGGCGGACGCGGCAAGTACCTCGGCGTCGCCGCCGGCGCGGTCAGCCTCACCGTCTTGGTTTCGGTGCTGCTCGCACTGAACATGCCCGATTACATCAGAAGCATCGCCTATGGTGTGGTCATTCTGGTCTTGCTCTTGGCCTACGGACGAGATCGCGACTGATCGGCCGCCCGGCATGACGGGGCCGCTGCGGAACGCGCACCGGAGAAGCAGACCCGCTGGATCAACCAGTCGGCTGCATGTCAAATGTGAGTTTTCCTTAAATGGCTCTGCCTCAATTCGCGTGAGTCGGGTTGAGTCTGAGGGGGATCATTCGTGCGCGGAGCAAATCGACGCCCGCACGGCCGTACATCGCCCGTTTCAGCGTCTTCAGCCGGTTGATCTGACCTTCAGTCTGACCGTTACTCCAAGTTTCGGTTATTGCATTGCCAACCGCCGCCAAATCTTGGCGCAGCGTATGGACGAAGCGGCGAATACCATAAAGTGTTGAGAGGTCGGCGTCATGCAGCCAGACGATGCGCTTTTCGACGTCGCCGCCGCGCAGAATGCCCCGGAAGCGCATGGCCAATGCTCGCATCGTGGAGAATGCGGGAGATATTGTCTTGAACGCATCCACTTTTGCCGCCTGGGCGTCCGTCAGCAAGCCGCGCGGCTCGACACACAATGCAGCGGCCAAAATCGGCGAGACCAGATGTCCGGTCAACGGATCGATCAAATGGGGCGTGGCAGTCGTGGCGGCATCGACAGTGACAGGGCACCCGGCACGGTGCCAACCCGCCAGCAGCCGGCCCAGGTGAGATATGCTGCCGGTGTAGCCAAGGTCTCTGATCTCCAGCAGCAAGGCCCGCCCGGACGTG
>NZ_JBMFGY010000225.1:0-3704 GCF_049977125.1 Acidiphilium sp.
CGGAAACCGGTGCTCCCGCGCTGACCGCCATGCTGAACGGGGTGCCGCCGGCGGATGCGGTGCCACTTGGCGTGATCGGCGCATCGCCGGAAGCGATCCGCGCGTGGCGGTATCGCGGCCAGATCTACATCCGCACGCGCGACAAGATCCTTTCCCCGGAATGGGATGGCTCGGAATACGGGCCTGATGGCGTGGGTATCTATGCCCTGCCGAATACGCCGGTGGTTCTGATGTCGGGCGGCGATGGTCGGACTTTCTCCGTTTCTTTCAAGGACGACTGATATGGCCGCAAACTTTCCCATCCTCGAGAAGCTTCGGACCGGTGTGTCGGCCGTCGGCAAGCGCAAGCTGATGATCGGGGCCGGCGTGCTGGGCGTCACCGCGATCAGTGCCTACGCGGTGGTCAAACCCAAACCCAAACCCCCGGCCAGTGTCGTCGGATACATGCCCAAACTCGATCATGCCGGCGGGACGCGCAACAAATCGACCTCGACCTATGATCAGCAATTGATGGCGGCTCAGGATGCGCTGGATGCCAGGAAAGCGGTCACCACGGGCGGGAGCTACGCCGGGCCTTTTGGCAACGCCCTCGCCAATCACCCGCGGCAAGTTCCACAGACGGCGGCTCCTGCGATCGTCCCGGTCGATCAGAAAGTGCCCCCGCGTCCGATTGTCACTCCCCCCTCGACGCAGCCGACACATCCTGCGGCCGGTGCGGATCCCACGGCAACGCAGCCGACGCCCAGTTCGGTGAGCTCCTATGATCAGGCGCGGTATCAGGCCTATGCGAACCAGATCAGGATGCTGATGGGCCAGATGCCCGGACCCGGACCGCAGACCAGTGTGATCATCAAACCGGTCGCGGCGAAGGACCCGGCCCCACTGCCGGTCACGGCTACGCAGGCCGATCCTGCCGCCGTGTCCGGAAAGGTCCCCTTCGGCCGCCCGCGTGACCGCGCGCCGGTGCTGATCCCGGCTGGTCATGGCGTCTACGGCGTCACGAAACTGGCGGTATCCTCCGATCAGGCCGACAGTCCGGTCGAGGTGCAGGCGCTGTCCGGACCCATCGCGGGCGACGACATGCTCGGGTCGTTCAGTCGCGAAGGCGATCGGCTGGTGGTCAAGCTGACCTCGATCACCCTGAAGGACGGCGAGCAGGCGTCGATCAACGCGCTCGTGGTGACGCCCGATACGATGCGTACGGCGGTCGCGACGTCGGTAAACGAACACTACGTCGATCGGATCGTGCTGCCGGCTGCGGCAGCCTTCGTCGAAGCGCTGGGTGGATCGCTCGGTCAGAGCGGCTCGGTGGAACAGACCTCGCCCCTGGGCGGGCTGACCGTGTTCTCGCACGTCAACACGGGGCAGGCGGTTGCGGCCGGTCTCGGCAATGCCGCCGGTACGCTCGGCAACGTCATCGAACAGACCGCACCGAAAGGTCCCACGGTCAAACTGGCTGCGGGAACCGATGTCGGCGTGCTGTTTCTCTCGCCCCTGAAAGCCAACACGCCGTGATCCGCCACCTCGCTGATCAACCCTTATTGCCCCGTTTTTCCGAAAGGCCCCGCCATGTCTGACGCAACCTCTGACGCGCCACTCCCGCGCACCCCGATCGCTTCTGCCACCGAACCCGCCATGCCGCGGCGTGCGCGCAAACGCGACACTATTCTGTTCGCAACGACAGCCCTGGTCGTCATTGGTGCGGCTGCCGGCGTCATCCTCCGTCACCGGATCGAGCCGGTGGTAGAACCGCTGATCGCCCATGTGTTCGGTCACCCGGTGCCCGGCGTCGAACCATCCCCTCAGTCTCGCACGGCGACCGCGTCCTCGATCTCCGACAATCCCACCGTCCCGAAACTGTCTCCCCCGCCGGTTCAGCGGGATGCGAGCCATGTGAACACGTCAAGCAGGACGATGGGACCCGCGAAGCCGGCCGGTGACATGCCAGCCAAGGCGAAAGACGCGACCCTGGTATCCCATCCCTCCGGTCACCCTGCGGGTTTGCCGGCATCCACCCTCAATGCCCTGGTCGATCTGAAGCCGGGCGCGATTCCGGCGACCGCGAAACAGTCCCTCGCCCCGGTCGGTCATACGGCGGCAAGGTCCCGGCTGGGGGAAACCGTCGTTGTTCCTTTCCCGGGGAATAAACCGGTTTCTGTCCCTGTGCTGGAGCACGCGGCGAAACCCACGACAGATCATCGGGTGGTGACCGGCAAGGTTTCGGATGCTTCAACCGTCACATCCGGCTCCACCTCGGCCGCTGTTCCGGCAATCACCGCCAAATCGATGACACCGCACCCGGAACCGATTGTTGCGGCGGTCCATCCTGCGGAGCCTCCCGCGCCCACGGTCAATGCGTTGCTTCATCCGATCGCTACGCCGATCGCTCCGGCCCATACGACGATCGCACCCGCCGATCGCGCGCCACCTGCGGGTACGACCCATGTGACCCCCGGCATCAAAACGACAGCGACGGCAGCAGTATCGACCGCAGGTACCGCGACCCTGGCAACCATTGCCCATCCGGTGCAGACGGCAACTCACCTCGTGGCCGGGCCTTTGACCCCAAAATCCGAGATCCCGGTGCTCTCGCTGGTCTCCCAACTCGGCGTTCTGGTGGCCCAGTTACGGGATGAGAACGAGGCGTTGGCGCACCAGGTGGCAACTTTGCAGGCAACGACCACACGACGTCTCGATACGTTCAGTCGCACGCTCAACCTCGATCAGGCCAAGAGTGCGCTGGCGCTGGCCGTGCAACCGGCGCAAGCCCCGCGCGCTGCGATCCATCCACATATTTTCCAGTCGCACAGCACGGTTCCGGTCGGGAAGATTTCAGCATCGAGCTATAAGATCGTCGCGTCGTCACCCGGCGTTGCGATCATTTCCCGCGATGGCCGCACCGAAGAGGTTTCGGTCGGAGACGTTGTCCCGGGCGTTGGTCGCGTGCTGGCGGTGACCCAGGATGGCACGACCTGGGTGGTCGACACGACCCATGGCGTCATCCGTTAGGCAGGGAAGGCAGCGGTGCAGGGGTTTCTCAATCTGGCGGATGCGATCGGCAATGCGATCACGATCATCCTGCCCGCGCTCTGCTACATTATCGGTAGTTGCTTGTTCATCCTCGGTGGCTATGGGTTGTGGCAGTCGGCCAAGCCAGGCTCGTATTGGGCGGGACACAAGTATCTGCCGTTCTTCGCGCTGGGGATCGCGAGCTGTTTCCTGTCCTTCGATCGCATCCTCAACAAGGCGGAAGCGAGTTTCGGCGGGACGGTCAGGTTCGGGATCGCCTCTCAGATCACCTCCTATACGACATCGACCGCGACCACTGTTCTGGGGGCGACGCCCGAGGAGACCGTGCTCAACCTGGTCCAGATGTTCGTGGGCTTTTTCATCCCGTTCGGCGCGCTGATGGTCTTTCTCGCAGGCAACAAGGTCTACGCGATCGGCAAAGGCGAGCGGCGCGGCGGCTACTCCGGTCCTGTGATCCAGACGATCTTTGGTCTCGGGCTGATCAACATCATCACGGTGACCCAATGGATCATGAGCAATTTTTCCTGACATGCGGGAGCGGGCGCATCCGGCGCCGCTCTGCCTCTCGCGTGCCCTTGGCGTTCAATCCGACGCCCAAATCACAACTGCGTGTAACGCGCATTATGTCCGCTCCACTTGCGATGCAGTTCGCTCTCCTGAAGCCGGGAATTGTC
>NZ_JBMFGY010000226.1:0-3679 GCF_049977125.1 Acidiphilium sp.
GACGGCATCGTGCCGACCGACATCGCCAAAGGCATCAAGAACAACATCCCGGCCGATTTCAACCCGCTACCCTCGACCAACCCGTCCACCTGAACCGCCTCATTTGAGCCTCGCTATTTGAAACCAGCGCCAGCATGCAGCCGCATGCTGGCGTATTTTCATGAACCCAGCCGCAATCAGGACAAAAATGCGTCTCACCCAAGGTCTCGCCGCACATCTCGCTGCCGTCCTGCTGATCTCCACCTCGGCCCGCGCCATCGCCCAATCGGTCCCGATCGATGCCGGCACGGTCTCCGCCACCACCGATGCTGCCCAAACCCAAGCCGCGTCACGCGCCAAAAACTTCAAATCCGGCCAGGCGGTGCGCGTGCTCGACCGCACCCTGCTCGATGCCGCCGGCCCGGTCGGCGGTGCCGCCCAGGCCCTGACCTATGCGCCCGGCGTCGCCATCAACTCCTATTCCACCAGCGGCGCCGGCAAGAGCATCATCACCATCAACGGCGTCAACCAGGGCTGGTCCGGCCTCAACGGCAACGCCCAGGACGGCGCGATCGGCGTGACCTTCGATGGCATCCCGATCGCCGATCCGGTCACCGGCCTGTGGCAGGCGCCAACCATCCCCTTCCTCTCGATGATCGGCTCGACCGCGGTCGCCTACGGTCCTGGCAACCCCGATCAACGCTGGTACGACAGTCTCGCCGGCACGATCGGCTTCGATCCGCTGCAGCCCACCGAAAAACCCGGCGGCGACATCGCGCTGACCTATGGCAGCTTCAACCAGAAATCCCTCACCTTCGATGCCCGCACCGGCCTGTACGATGGCTGGTCGAGCATCCTCGCCGGCGGCTTCGGCGATGGCAATTCCTATCGCCAGGGTGGTGGTTTCAACAACCCCGACAGCGATTACGCCCTGTTCCTCAAAACCCGCCATGAATTCAACAACGGCGCGATCAGCTTCGGCGCCTACGATGCCCGCAGCGAGGCGTTCCGCCCCACCTACATTCCGCAATCCGCCAACCCCGCCATCACGGTCAACGGCCTCAACGCGCAGGGTAACCCCAACCAAGGCCCGCTCTACAGCCAGGCGACCTCGGGCTATTACGGCTCGCCGCCCTTCGCGACCTACGACAAGAACGATTCCAACGCGATGGTTCTGCTCTACGCCAGACAGCGGCTCGATCTCGGCGCCGGCACCACGCTGCACAATCAGGCCTGGTACATGCACATCAAGCGCACCCATTCGCGCATCACCGATAACTGGACCCCGGGCCCGACGCAGGATCGCCTGCTGCAACCCCACACCAACACGATCGGCGACAAACTCTGGCTCACCCATGAGTTCGGCTGGAACACGCTGACCTTCGGCGCCTACGCGTTGCACGCCTACTACAACAACAAGGCCAATTTCTATAACCCGGCGGATGGCGGCGGCCCGGACATCATCAACCCGGGCGGCACCGCGCGCGAGGGCGCCTTCACCCTCGACAATCAGGCCGTCTTCATCCAGGACGATCTGAAACCCCTCCAAGGCCTGACCATCACCCCCGGCCTGCGGTTCACGCGCGATCGCCTCGCGTTTCATCAGGATATCGCCTCGGGCTTCCTGTTCGCCCCCGGTGCCGCGACCGATTTCACGGCACAGGACGCCCTGCCGCCGCAAACCGAAATCCGCAGCGGCGTCGAACCCTCGCTCGCCGCCAACTACCGCCCGATCCCCTGGCTCGCGCTCTACGCCAGCTATGCGCAGGATCTGAAATCACCCGAAGTCGGCGGCGGCGGCGGCTTGTTCCAGCAAATCCAGGGCGCCGATTACCGGCTGGAGCGCGGCCAGTACACCCAGGCCGGACTCAAGCTCGACGTGAAACACGCGGGTCCCCTCGGCCGCCTGCGCGCCGGTATGGGGTTCTATCATCTGCGCTACGGCAGCCAGACCATCCCGATCACGCTGAACAACGCAAGCGAAGTCGGCGTCAGCGGCACGTCGCAATACCGCGGCGTGAACCTGTATGCGGACGCCACCCCGCTCTACAATCTGCACATCTTCGCCAACGCCAGTATCCAGAGCGCCGATTACCAGAGCTATGTCGTCGAAAACGGCGGCCCACCGGCCTCCTACAATGGCTACCCGGTCTCCTACGTCCCGTCCCGCACCCTCAACATCGGCGCGTCCTATATCGCTGAACTCGGTGACACCACGATCGAACCGCGCGTCTGGATGCAATATATCGGTCCCGAACACATCTATAACGGCATCACCACCGCGCCCGACTATCGCTCGATGCCGGGCCACCAGATTTTCAACGCCAGCCTGAAATTCACCTTCCCCCTGCCGGTCGCCTCATCGCGGGTCCGCCGCCTCGCCTTCACCCTCACCGCGCTGAACATCCTCGACCGTCACTACAACAGCTACGAATACATCTCATCGGGCGGCTATTTCGGCACCGCGAACCTCGCCGGTATTCCCGCGCAATACGCGTCGAACTACATCAACGCCTATCCTGGCGCGCCGATGAGTATTTACGGCACCTTATCCGTCGCGTTTTGAGCCAGCGCCATCCGGCCGGCAGACCAATCCGCCTGCCGGATGGTAACACTCAAACCGCGCGACGGCGCGCGATCAAGCCGAGCCCGACCAGCGCAATGCCGAGCAACGCCAGGCTACCCGGCTCTGGCACCGGCAAAGCCGCCGGCGTCACGGTCAGAATGCCGGACGAAAACGAGCACGAACCGCCGAGCGTGCAGGTCCGCGCGCCGAAAATCAGACCCGCATCACCGAACAAATTGACGAACTCGCCCGCCGCATCCTTGAACGACACGCCATTGGCATCGAACGGGCTGCCGAAATCCGCCCCGTTCGCGAAATCGGCGAAGTACAGATTATCATTGCCCTGGAATTTGTTCACCCCGACCAGATTGGTGATCGCGCTGCCGTCGAAACTACCGGTGATGCCAGCGACCCGGTAACCACCGCCCGAGTTGCGCACCGGGTGGGATGCGGTCGTGAAATGGCCCGTAATGGTGTTGGTCCCGAAATCGCCGACGTAATTGAAATCGAAACTTCCCGCCGATGCCGTTGCGACGCCCGCCACGGCCAATATGGCGAGGCTGAGGCCGATCCGCCGTATGATGTTCATTCTACTGATCTCCAGTTCCAAAATTATTGTCATGTCTCGAAGTCGCTTTGACCTGTTTGCGACATTTCGTAACACTGCAATTCTTATGCCACTTTTTATTCTATTGATTTTATTGATTAAATAATATGACAATCTTATGACTGTAAAGAATTTCGACTCCGATTGGCGATGCCCTTGCCGGTGACGTCGAAAGCAGCGCCGTGGATCGGCTCGAACATCGAGGGGAAACGCCGTTCGGGGTTGATTGGCGGTGGGAGCAATACCGATCGACCCCGCGAGGGCGGCGCTAGAGCACTTTCCGATCCCATTGGATCGGATGTAGTGCTCTAGGATATTGATAAATAGAGCATTTTTATCCGATCAGATGACTCCATCTGATCAGAAAATGCTCTAGAGCGATATGCGATAAAGTTGACGCGGCAGCGGCAACATAATCGCATGAAATCGCTCGAAAAAACATAGATCTAGAGCGTTTTGCTGAAAGCATCACGCTCTAGAGCGATATGCGATAAAGTTGACGCGGCAGCGGCAACATAATCGCATGA
>NZ_JBMFGY010000227.1:0-3647 GCF_049977125.1 Acidiphilium sp.
CAGTCGAACCAATGCCCCCGCCGCACATTCATACCGAAACCTTGCCTTCACCCGCGCAACGCGTTAAGCGGAAATGAATATGGCCGGTCGGTATCGGTCAGCTTCAGGAGCCTTGCGATGAAACCGAATATCCATCCCGAATATCACGAAATCAACATCATCATGACCGATGGAACCGCCTACACGACCCGGTCATGTTACGGTAAGTCTGGCGACACCCTGCGACTTGATATTGATCCGAAGTCGCATCCAGCGTGGACTGGCCAGCATCGCGTGATGGATACCGGCGGTCAGGTGGCCAAATTCAACAAGCGCTTCGCCAGCATTGGCGCACGCACGAAATAACGCAATCTGCGGCTGAGATCTCAATTCAGCCGCAACATTCGGGATGGTTTCCCGGCGGGCATAAGCTAAATCCTGAGGGTCATCTCTCGACGGAGTTAGTCATGGTCTTGCCCGACAATGAACTGTCCGAAGCCGCCCAATGGGCAGCAATCGTCGCGCGCGACCCGGCGGCTGACGGCAGGTTCGTTTACGCGGTGGCAAGCACGGGCGTCTACTGTCGGCCATCCTGTCCATCGCGTCAGGCACGGCGGGTTAACGTGTCATTCCATGCCGACGGTGACGCGGCTGAACGCGCCGGATTTCGACCGTGCCGGCGATGTCGCCCCGACCTCGCCAGCAACGGTGACGCTTATGAGCGGATGTCCCTGGCTTGCCGCCGGATCGAGGCGGCGTTGGTCAATGGCGAGACGCCCCCAACGTTGGCTGTGTTAGCTGCGGTTGCAAAAGTCTCGCCGGGGCATTTCCAGCGCCGGTTCAAGTGCATCATCGGCGTCACACCGAAGCAATATGCCATTGCCCACCGGATGAACCGCGTACGCACGGCGTTGCAGTCGAACGTACCAATCACCACAGCTCTTTATGACGCCGGCTACGCAGCGCCCAGCCGGTTTTATGCAGACGCCGCGACGCAGCTCGGCATGACACCCACCACCCTGCGACGTGGTGCCGCCGGCGAACATATAAAATATGTCATCGCGCCATGTACGCTCGGACTGGTTCTGGTTGCCTCGACGGACCGCGGCGTCGCCGCAGTTACCCTGGGTGATGACGCTTCGGCACTGCGCGATGATTTACGATCGCGCTTTCCCAATGCGAATGTAACCGCTGACGACGCCGCACTCAACATCCGGGTGAGGCAGGTTGTCGCGTTGATCGAGCAACCGTCAATGAACGTCGAGTTGCCGCTTGATATCCGCGGTTCCAGTTTTCAGTGTCAGGTATGGCAAGCACTGCGGACGATTGCACCCGGTCGCACGGAAACTTACGGTCAGATTGCGGCACGGATCGGGCGGCCCACCGCATCGCGGGCGGTTGCGGCAGCATGCGGTGCCAACCATCTGGCGGTTTTGATCCCGTGCCATCGGGTGGTCGGGGCGGATGGTAACCTCACCGGGTATCGATGGGGAGTCAAACGCAAGCGGGCTCTCCTGGACCTGGAAAAAAAAACCGATCCAACGCCAATTGAGACCTCTTGAATACCCGAATGGTATATCACCAAATAAATGTCTGAGGGATGCCATTGGGTCCTTCAACTCTCGACGGGTTGGTCGTTGTGACAGCCCGCACTGCAGCCTTGCTTGTTTAGGAGGTTATCATGACTCTCGACTTCTCGCCCTTGTTCCGTTCCGCTATTGGCTTTGATCGGATGCAGCAGCTTCTCGATGCGGTACCTGACGCCAGCGCGTCTTCCTACCCGCCATATAATATCGAGAAACTCAGCGCGGAGGACTACCGTCTGACAATGGCGGTCGCTGGCTTCCGAGCTGAAGACATCGAAATGACGGTTAAGGAGAACACGTTGGTTATCGCTGGTAAAGTTACCACCGATATCCAGAAAGGTGAGACGTTATATCGGGGTATCGCGGCTCGCGCGTTTGAGCGTCGTTTCGCTCTCGCCGACCATATGGTCGTCGAAGGCGCATCGTTGGAGAACGGCCTTCTGCATGTTGCGCTGAAGCGGGTTGTCCCCGAGGCGCTGAAGCCGCGCCGGATCACGATCGCAACCGCGACACCGAACACCGTGCCCACGATCGAGCAGGATACGGCGCCGCTCGCTGCTTGATTCCGTTAATTCGATCTAACCCCGCGCCGCGAGGCGCGGGGTTTTTTCATCCTGCCCGGTTCGCGGTTCCCATCGCCCGTGTCGCTGGTATTTTCCGCTTTCGTGCTCCACAAACAGATTGGTCGTGTCGGCTAGCGAAGGAGGGGATGCCGTAATGGATCAGTTGAGTTTGCTCAACACCTTCGTTCGGGTTGCCGAGCGAGGTTCTTTTTCGGCCGTAGCCCGTGAGTTCGAGACCTCTCAACCCGTGATCTCTCGTCAGATCGCGGCTCTAGAGGATCAGCTGGGTGTGCGTCTGATCCAGCGGACTACCAGGCGGCTGTCACTGACCGAAGATGGTCAGATTTATCTCGACCATGCGCGCGCTGTTGTTGAAGCGATGGATGCCGCGCAGGCAAGCGTCGGAGTGGCGCAGAAAACGCCAACTGGTCAGGTCCGCCTAGGCGTGCCGACCTCGGTCGGTTTGTATCTGGCTACGCGCTTGCCAGAATTTTTTGCGCGCTATCCGGAAATGACGATCGACATGAAAATGCGCGACGGCTCGTTCGATCTTGTCGAGGAGGGGCTCGATTTGGTGATCGCGATCACACCGGCGAGCCAGGCCAGCCTGATCACCCGCACCATCGGTAGCGCCACCTCGGTACTGGTTGCCGCGCCCTCCTATCTTGCTGCCCATGGTACGCCGACAACGCCGCGCGACCTGCCCGCCCATGAATGCATCGTCTATACGCGCCCAGGGATTGACCGTGACTGGCGGTTCGTCGGCACGGAGTATGACGAGACGATAACGGTGCAAGGCCGGTTTCACGTCGACTCGAGTGAGGCGGCACGCCGTGCTGCACGTGCCGGACTAGGCATCGCCATGCTGCCACGGTTGACCACGATCGACGATGTCAACGCCGGCCGTCTGGTGACATTGCTCGACGGTTTCTGCCCGATGAAGGCGAGCGTCTACGCCATCATGCCGACACGCCGCTACATTCCAAGTCGGACGCGTGCGGTTCTGGATTTCATGATCGCCGAGTTCGAAACCACGCCGTTCCTGCAATCAACCACCGGCGTCGCCGCCGTGCCGCAAGCACCGATTTTCGACTGATGCGGCTGCGGTTGATCGTGCCATTTCAAAGCCTGTCGCTTTTTTTCGGAAAGGACGACCTTCATGCACTATCGAAATCTTGGTCGCAGCGGACTTAAAGTCTCGCCTCTCTGCCTCGGCACCATGATGTTCGGCGGCGCAACCGACGAGGTCACCTCTCACCGTATCGTCGCCCGCGCCGCTGAACAGGGCATCAATTTCATCGATACTGCGGATGTCTACAACGAAGGTCGCTCGGAAGCGATCACTGGCCGCGCCATTGCGGTCAACCGAAGCCACGGGGTGCTTGCAACCAAATTCGCCAATCCGACCGGCCCTGGCCCGAATGACCGCGGCCTATCACGGGTTCATGCCTTTCGCGCTGTCCACGCCAGTCTGAAACGATTAAACACCGACGTAATCGATATTCTCTACCTTCATCGG
>NZ_JBMFGY010000228.1:0-3620 GCF_049977125.1 Acidiphilium sp.
CGTAACTGCCGTTCATCAGCGCCGCGATGCCTGAAAGTGCTACGCCCCGGCGTCATGCGAACCGCAGCTCGGGTCACAAACACGCGCATTGCTGACGTGAAACGAATTTGTCGGAAGCAGACAGCGCTCCTCCGTCGCAACACTGAACAAGATTAAGCCGCCGAGTTGTCGGCCGGATCAACATACCGTTCAAGACGTTCATCTTGCTCAGACGTGTGCCGGATTTTGGTCAGCGGTACCGTGCGCCATCGATGATTTTCAGCACATTAGGGCCAGAATCCGTTCAACGGAAGTGTGAGTGTGTGCGTCTGGTAGACTTGATCCCGACTGCCAATATCAATGACATGTCGGACCAAGACTCCCCCCAATCCACACTGTATCCGACGCCTTCGGAGCGGCAAGCGAAAGCGATCGAATCGATAGCACGACTGCTTCGTCTCACGATCATCCTAGTACTCACCGCCTCTCTGCTCTGGCTGCTTGCCGACATCGTCCTGCTGATCTTTGCGTCCTTGCTCATTGCGGTACTTCTACGTGGGGCGGCGAGCGCAATCGTTGCACGGTTCAAAATTCCTCCCGGTATAGCCTTGTTTCTCTTTGTTTTCGCTATCATCGGCACTTTGGGAGTCTTTTTCGCGTGGCTCGGTCCGCAGTTTGGTAACGAATTCGTCCAGCTTTTGGGAATTATCCGCTCGTTCGATCATTCTGGCGCCTGGAACAACAGCGTGTGGGGCAACCTGTTCCATCGCGTGCAGACGGCGGCCAACGCTCTACCTGACAACCTGTTCGGTCCCTCGACCACAAGCATCGTCATGAGTACGCTGGGCGGTATGGGAAGCTTATTGCTCATTTCTGTAACCGGCCTTTATCTTGCCGCGACGCCAAAGATTTACGAGGATGGCGCGGTGCGACTGATACCGATCCGCCATCGCGATCGGGCGCGGGAAATCATGGCCGAGATCACAAGCGTACTACGCTGGTGGATGCTCGGACAGATGATCGACATGATCGTGGTCGCGATACTTGCCAGTACTGGACTGTATCTTCTTGGGTTGCCGATGGCGTTCGCTCTCGGGGGTCTAGCGGGGTTGATGACCTTTGTCCCTTATATCGGCGCGTTTGTCGCTGCGGTGCCCGCGCTGGTCGTTGCAGGGACGCTCGGTGTGCCGGCCGTCCTGTGGGTAGTTGTGATCTACCTCGCATGCCATGCTGTCGAGGGATACGTCGTCTCGCCGCTGATCACTCGAAAGACGGTCTACCTGCCACCGGCGCTGACTGTTTTTTCGATGGCAATCCTGGGCACGATATACGGGGTATTCGGTATCGTCATTGCCACACCGATCACCGCCGCAGGACTGGTGCTGGTGCGCGAAATCTATGTCGCCGACATGCTGCATGATTATGACCGTACCGGTTTCGTTGCCATGATCCGTGCGCGGCTTTCTCCCCTCCGCACTCGTCCGCCTTCACAACCTGTTTGAAATGCACGCCGGATTGGATCATGAATCTCCGCGATGCCGATAGCCTGGCCGTCATCGGAGACATTCATGTCCGAATTGAACGGCTCGACCGAGATCTGTTTGAACGATACGTCAATGCTTGACGCGATGATGTAAAATTGTCGCTGCCGAGGACGACGCCTTGGTCGAGGGAATCGTACAATTCGACTTGAACCTTGTATGATAAGCCTCGTTGATCTGCTGCACGACACGATCGTGGTGGGTGCAGCGCAACGATGCTGAGGCAGTATTCATGCCCGCCAACCCGATGAAAACTGCAACCATGCCCGTCGTTTTTCCAATAATACGCATGACGATGATCCTCTTGCTTTATGCTGCGTCATCGAATGATGTCGCTATATCATGTTCGTGCTGATGGATCATTAGGTTACGCCGGTATCAGCGCTGACGATGGACATCTGATCTGCGCACATCGCGGTGCTACCTCGTCGATATCATGGAGTTGGCGTAGCAGGCCGATCGAGTGTCCCCCAGTTGCGCGTTTGGGGAAATTGCGCATGGTGTCGGCGAGCGCGTGGGGGCTCGACCAGCGCGGGTTTTCAAACGGTCCGGCCGGACGTTTGCCGGACAGGCCGACCAGCCAATATCCGCCGTCGTCAGAGGGACCGAACACCGCATCGTGGCCGCGCAACAGACGCAAGGCGGTTCGCAGGTCGGACACCGTGATACCGGGAATGTCGCTGCCGACCAGCAGGACCGTGCGGCGCGGAAATCGGTCGAACGCGCGCTGCATGCGTTCCCCCAGATCACCCGAACCTTGCGGCAGGATGATGAAACCGGGCGCATGAAATCGGACATGATGATCAGGCGTGGCCACGATCACCCGGGTGACACCGCGCAGCCGGCGCAGGCGATGCAGAAGTCCATGCAACGTCCTTCGCGAAAAGCCTAGCGCCCGTCGCTCACCGATGGTTCGGGCGAGCCGTCGCTTACCAGTGCCGAGTCGGGGGATCCGGGTGAACACGATAACGACGGGGCGGCTCATCGGTGATAGTCGGCCGCTTGTCGGACGGTCTGATCGCCGGCGTAATACCGGGCCAGACGTAAAAGATTGCGCGAAGCGCGGCGGAACCAACCATCGCGGCAATAGGCACTGGCATCGGTCGTGACGATCAGGTTCATCTGTGCCAGGCGCTGCCGCCCCAGAAGGCGCGCGAGGGCGACGTCCTCCATCAGGGGTAGGTCCGGTATGCCGCCGATGGCATCGAGCAGATCGCGATGGATCAGCAATCCCTGATCGCCATACGGCAGGCGGAACAGTGCGCAGCGGAGCCTGACGCCCGCTTCGAGAATACGGGCGCGGGGATCGGCGCTGGCGAACCGAAGCCTGCCGTAGTGAGCCCGCATCCGATCCGATGCGGTGACGCGCTGAAGTATCGTTGCAGCCCAGCCAGGTGGTAGCGAGGTGTCGGCGTGGAGCAGCAGAACCCAACGCGTCGGGGCGGCGGCGATCCCGCGGCGGAGTTGGCCGCCCCGCCCCGCATCACCGAAGCCGATGATGGCACCGGCGGCTGCGGCGATCGAGACGGTTTGATCGGAACTCCCGCCGTCGCTGATTACGATCGCCGCAATCAGTTCGGGTGCGGTCGCCAGGTCGGCGAGCAGCGACGGTAGATGTGTCGCCTCATTCAGGGTCGGGATGACGACGGTAATCCGCTCGTCGCCGCTCGCCTCACGGCAATCGACCGGTGCGACCGCGCGATCGAGCCCGAGCCGATACGAAACCGCGCCGTAGGTTGCCACACAATAAGGGACAATGAATGTGAGCACGAGTTTGGTCACATCGATCGCCTTGCTCCCCCACAGCGCATCGCCCTGGTTGATCAAGTTCAGAATGGTGCCAACCACCGCTGCAACGACCAGGGAGCGTCGTGGCACGCCGTTGGTGACGCAGTACCGGCAGTTTCGATAAAGATCGTTGCGGTTCATGGCACGATGGATACGCGCACCGTGCAAACCATTCTCACCCTCGCCGCCAGGTGTTGAACCGTTCGAGGAGGGCAAGGCCGCTTGATGAGGCGTGGCGCTGGCGCCAAAGCCCGGCAACCGCGCGGATCGCTTCGCTGCGGGTGGGGTAGGGGTAGATCACGCCGAGCAGTT
>NZ_JBMFGY010000229.1:0-3614 GCF_049977125.1 Acidiphilium sp.
CCTCCACCAGCTCGGCCGGCGCCCTGTCCGCCGCCACCGGCGTTGAAATTCGCGGCTATGGCGGCAATTCCGATACTGAACTGGACCCTGCGGTGAGGACCAAGTTCGGGTGGCATTAAGGTGGAAGTGGCGCCGTTCTGATCTCCATTTATGTTATGCTGCTTGCTGCTGTTGTGGCTGTGGATATGTGGGCAACGCGTGAGCGTTGTCCAAGCTGGACCGAAGGACCAGCGTCATATCCACAGCCATCGGCGGCAGCGCGCCGATCATCTCTTCGCGCCAGACCTCCATCGGCGCCCGATTGCTCAACGCCTGATGGGGGCGTTGATAATTGTAAAAGGCCATCCATTGAGAAATCCCGGCACGCGCCTCGCTCCCATCGGCATAGAACTTGATGTAGATATCCTCGTATTTCAGTGATCGCCAGAGCCGCTCGATGAAGACATTGTCCATCCACCGGCCCTTGCCGTCCATCGAGATCCGGATTCCCGCCGCGCTCAGCACACCGGTGAATTCCGCCGAGGTGAACTGCGAGCCTTGATCCGTGTTGAAGATCTCCGGCCTGCCGAACCGCGCCAACGCATCTTCCAGCGCCGAGACGCAGAAGCTGACATCCATCGTGTTCGATACCCGCCAGGCCAGCACCGCGCGGCTATACCAGTCCATGATCGCCACCAGATACAGAAACCCCCGGCCGATTGGCAGATACGTGATATCGGCGCACCACACCTGATTTGCCCGATCGATCTTCAGATCCCGCAGTAGATACGGATAGATTTTGTGACCCGCACCCGGCTTGCTGGTCCGCGGCTTGGGACCCAGCGGCACGATCCCCATCAGACGCATCAGCCGCCGCACCCGCTTGCGGTTCACCCGCAAGCCATCGCCCCTCAGCAGCGCCACCAGCCGTCGCGACCCCAGAAACGGGTGCCGCAGGAATAATTCGTCAATCCGGCGCATCAGGTCCAGATCGTTGTCATTTGCCGGCCGGCGCGCTCGGTACACTCCAGATCGAGCCACATTCAGCATTTCGCATTGCCGGCGGACCGATAGATCGGGATGGTGCCGGTCGAGCTTCGCTCTACGGTCCGGTGCGCTCATTTGCCGAACCTCTTTGCGAAAAAATCGTTCTCAATCGTCAGCTGTCCGATCTTCGCGTGCAGCTTCTCGATCGCCCGGCTCGAGGCCGCCTCGGCATCCTGGCCAATCTTCGGATCAAACGCGCGCGCCGCATGCTCCTGCAACTGCTTCTTCCACGCGTAAATCTGGTTCGGGTGAACCTGATAGCGGGTCGCCAAATCGGCCACCGTCGCCTGCTCACGCAACGCCTCCAAGGCAATCTTCGCCTTCAACGCCGCATCAATCGTCCGTCTCGTTTTGCTCATAATTCGCTCCGTTTACCACAACTGAGCGACGCATCTTCCAATTAAGCCCCTGGTCCCATTTTCGGGGCCCAGTTCACTGAACTCTGCGATCAGATTAACCCGTACTGCCGCGCCTTGTTGCGCAGAAACGGCAATCCCTCCTCGATGATTGCGGTCCGGCTGGATGCCACCGGCCGCCAGACAGAAAGTGCCGCGGCCAGGCGCGGTGGCATATAAATGAAACTCTCGAGCGCCATGCCGCCGGTGAACCCCAGGCCGGCCAGCCCGGCGAACACCTCGTCCCACGCGATCGTGCCGGTACCCGGCACCCCGCGATGGCTCTCCGACAGATGGATATACGCAAGGTGTGCCCCCGCCGCGCGGATCGCGTTGGCCTGCCCGGTCGCCTCGATATTCATGTGATAGGTATCGAGATGCAGCACGATATTCGGCGCGCCTACCCTCTCGATTAAGGCAACCGCCTGTTCGGTTGTGTTGAACAGATGTGACTCGTAGCGATTGACCACTTCGATCCCGAAGGTAATACCAAACCCGCGCGCGACCGCCGCCGCCTTGTCGAGAAACCGCGCCACCGCATCGAGTTCCGTTGTGGTCGGTGGCTTGCCAGTGCGCTCGCCGATCGAGCCATAAGTTACGCCGGTGAACAGCTTGGCGCCGATCGCGGCGGTCTTTTCCAGCGCTAGCGTTACGAACTCCAACGCCTTGTCCGCATTATTGGTCGGTCGCGCATCCTCGGGCAGACCGAGTGAGCAGCACGCATCGAGTCCGTGTTGCTCCAGCAAGGCCCGCGTCACGGCGGTTTCGGCCCGGTTCGGCTCGATCAGCGCGATCTCGACAAAGGCGAGCCCGTTTTTCGCCGCTTCGGGAATCGCTTGCCGTGCGGCCTGCTCGGTCCAATCATGCGCCCAAAGGCTGGTGTGGATACCAAATCCCTTCATGCACCATTATCCCTCCTCACTTGAACCGCCTGGCGTGCCACGCGAGCACCGGATTCTCGACCAGGATCACTCCGATCAAAATCACACCGATCACGCCGGCCTGATAGATTGGGTTGAAATCATTATAACTTAGCCCGTAATCGACAATCGCTATCACCACTGTCGCCAGCGCCGTGCCCACCACCGACCCGGTCCCGCCAAAAATACCGGTGCCACCCAGCACCACGATGGCGATGCTGATCAGATTGTCATTCAACCCCGCATCCGGCCGCGCCGTGCCAAGCCGCGCGGCACCGACGATCCCCGCAATTGTCGCGGTCAATCCACACAGCGCATAGGCTGTACCGCGCAGCCGGCCGACCCGCAACCCGGCCAGCGCTGCGGCACGGTCGTTCGTGCCAGTCAGATACAGTGCCCGCCCATAGCCGGTGCCGTGCTGCAAATATGCGAACACGGCCAGCAGCGGTAGGTAAAGTGCAATTAACTGAAACGGCAGCCCCAGCACATGCCCTTGGCCCAGCGCCAGAAACCATGAGGACTGCTGCGTCAGATCGATGTTGGTCCCCCCGCTCAGCACCAGCGCGAGGCCGGCATATCCGAACAATGTCGCCAGCGTCGCAATGATCGGCGCAATCCGCAGCCAGGTTATCGCCAGCGCGTTGATCGCACCGAGTCCAAGCCCGGCACCTAGCGTCACCGCCACGGCGAGGGGCCATGGCACATCGGCATGCAGCAGCCGCCCCAGCACCACCTGCGCCAGACCGGCGATTGCGCCCACCGACAGATCGATCCCGGAATCGCCACCACTGATCACCAGCGTCTGCCCCAGCGCGATCATCCCGATCTCGACGCCGAACACCGCCATGCTGTCGAAATTCGCACCGCTCAGAATATCGGGGTGCCCCATGGCGAACCCGATCAGTGCCAGCACCGCCATCGCCGCCAGCAGCAACGGCCGTGTGCGGTCGAACCCCGACGCATGCATTCTCACATCCCTCCAGCATCACGGCGGGAACTGAGCCCGATCGCCGCGAGAATGATCACCCCCAGCGCCACGCCGTTCCAGAACGGCTGGATGTGCAGCAGCACGATCCCGTCATCGACCACCTGCACCACCAGCGTGCCCAGCAGCGTGCCCGCCATGGTGCCCCGCCCGCCGGACAGCGACGTTCCGCCCAGCACCACCGCCGCAATCACCTGCAAGACAAACCCGCTACCGGTCGAGGTCTGCACCATCGGGCTTTGTCCCAATGTGAGCAATGCCGCAAACCCGGTCAGCACCCCGAGCACC
>NZ_JBMFGY010000230.1:0-1654 GCF_049977125.1 Acidiphilium sp.
CAAGCTGATGCGTTCGACACAGCAATTGAGCATTACGCTGCCCAAGGACATGGCGCAGCTGATCCGCGCCAAGGTCGAGGCCGGTGAGTACGCGAGCGAGAGCGAGGTGATCCGCGACGGGCTGCGGACATTGCTGGCTCGGGATCGCGTGGTGGAATCCTGGTTGAGGGATCAGGTTGCTCCGGCCTACGACGCCCTGAAATCTGATCCGTCACGCGCGGTCTCGGCCGAGGATGTCCGAAGTGTCCAGACGCGAAAGTAACATTTACGAACGCCAGACATGAACGAGACCGGAGCATTTGTCCGCAAGATTGTCGGGGACTTTCCAACTCGTCCGGCAGATCCTCGGATTCCGGGCAAGCGTTCATAAACGATACTTTCGTGTTGGCTCCCCAACAGGTGTTTGATGCTTCCCGCCCGGAGTCAACCGATGCCCGAACATAATCCAATGACCGAGCCAAAACCCAATTTGCTCGTCCGAATCATCGAGGCCCTACTGTTCGGTGGTCGCTGGCTGTTGGCTCCGCTCTACCTCGCCATGCTGGTCCTGCTTGGCCTCCTCGTCGTCCGCTTCGTGCTCGAACTGATCCATGCCGTGCCTGAACTGCCGACGATGAGCGAAACCAAAGTCATCATGACAACGCTTTCGCTGATTGACCTGTCGCTTACCGCCAACCTTGTGGTCCTGGTCATCCTTACCGGCTACGAGAATTTCGTCGCCCGCATCGTCCTTGCCGCCGGTGACCGAAGACCCGACTGGATGGGCAACATCGATTTCGGCGGTCTGAAACTGAAACTCATGGGCTCAATCACCGCTATCGCAGCAGTCCATGTCCTGCGAGTCTTCCTCGAAGTTCGCGACGAACCGGACCGCGTGGTGATTTACCAGGGTGGCCTGATGCTTGCCTTCGTCATCACCGGCCTGCTCCTCGCCCTGACCGACCGCATCGCCGGGCACAGCTAGTTATCACGTTTGATCAGGTGGATTAGCGGACACGAAAGTAGCTTTTGGCCTGTGCGGCTGAACGGAACAGAAAACCGGCATAAGGAAGATTGTTGCTGAATGACAAGGCTTTGCGCAACTATACCTCCAACATAAATGTTTTTTTTGGAATATTATATTATGGCGGCCACTGACAACAGATATTGCAAAAATTGGTGCTTTCGCATGGGAGTTTTGCGAAGCCTGAGCCGTTGAAATGCCTTATCTGCCGGGAGTTTGCAGAAGTTAGGATTTTCGCACAACTGGGTATTTTGCACCGCCTTATGCCGGTTTTCTGTTCCGCCCAGCCGCACAGGCCTATGGCGACCATTGTTCGTGGGTTGAAACAATAACGGAGATCACCATGCGGCAAACTCATCGGGAAACTCACTTGATCGCGCGGATCGGCTGGCTGCGGGCAGCTGTCCTGGGAGCGAACGATGGCATCATATCGACATCGAGCCTGGTGCTGGGTGTGGCCTCCGCCGGCGGCAACGCGCACGGCGTATTGGTAGCGGGTGTTGCGGGGTTGGTCGCGGGTGCCATGTCGATGGCGGCGGGCGAGTATGTGTCGGTCAGTTCGCAATCCGATACGGAGCGGGCCGATCTGGCGCGCGAAGGCAGCGAGTTGGCCGGCAATCCCGGCGCTGAGACCGAAGAGCTTGCCCGGAT
>NZ_JBMFGY010000230.1:1754-3568 GCF_049977125.1 Acidiphilium sp.
CGGGCTGTGGCGGGGCACGTTCGGGGTTGATCTGATCGCGTTGCTGGCGATCGCGGCCTCGATCGCGCTGGGGCAGCATCTGGCGGGCGCGATTGTCGCTGCGATGGTCGCCAGCGGTGCGGCGCTCGAGGAATATGCCGGGGCGCGGGCGCGCCGCGAGTTGGCGGCGCTGGTTTCGCGCACACCGGTTATTGCGCATCGGTCCCGCGATGGCATGATCGTCGATATCGCGATCGCGGCGGTGGCAATCGGCGATGAGTTGATTGTCAAGCCGGGCGAGGTGGTGCCGGTCGATGGCGTGGTGGTGCAAGGTCCGGCGATTTTGGACGAATCCGCCTTGACCGGAGAGCCATTGCCGGTGACGCGAGCGGTCGATCAAACGGTGCGCAGCGGCGTATTGAATGCGGGAGGCCCGTTTATGCTGCGCGGCACGGCGACGGCGGCGCACAGCACGTTCGAGGCGATCGTGCGGCTGGTCCGATCTGCGGAGCGCGAGCGGCCGCCGATGGCGCGGCTGGCCGATCGCTGGGCGCTCGCGTTTCTGGCGGTGACCCTGGCGTCGTGCAGCGCAATTTGGCTCTGGACCGGTGAGGCGATGCGCGCGCTCGCCATTCTTGTTGTGGCCACGCCGTGCCCGCTCATCCTGGCAACGCCGGTCGCGCTGATCTGTGGCATTTCGCGGGCGGCCGGGCGCGGTGTGATCATCAAGGGCGGCGGCGCGCTCGAGCGTTTGTCCCGCGCAAACGTGGCTCTGTTCGACAAGACCGGCACGCTGACGACCGGATTGCCACGGATGACCGGAGTTGAGGTGCTGGAGGGTTTCACCGCCGCGGCGGTGTTGCACGATGCGGCATCGCTCGAGCAGTTGTCGCAGCACGCGGTCGCGGTGGCGATTACCGCGGCCGGCGCCGCAGGATCGGCGCTGACCATCCCCGCCGATGTCGAGGAAATGCCCGGCAGCGGTCTGGCCGGTCGGATCGGGGAGCGGCGCGTCATGATCGGCGGTGCTGGCCTGTTGCGTGCCAATGGCATCACCCCGCCGGAAGAGGGGAAGGCGGTTGCGCAGGCGCAGGCGGCGGCCGCGGCGGCATGGGTGGCCATCGATGGTCGGGTGGCCGGGGTAATCCTGCTGACCGATACCGAGCGCTCCGAAGCAATGACGACCGTGCAGGCCCTGCGCGCGGCCGGGTTCAGGCGGCTGGTGATGCTCACCGGCGACCGCGCGGACCCTGCAGCGCGGATCGGCAATCATCTGGGGCTCGATGCGGTGTTCGCGGAATTGTCCCCCGCCGATAAGATCGCGCGGGTCCGCGCCGAGCGGGCATACGGCATGACGATGATGATTGGCGATGGCATCAACGATGCGCCGGCGCTTGCGGCGGCTGACATCGGCGTCGCCATGGGTGCACGCGGTGCTGCGGCGGCGGCGGAAGCGGCGGATGTTGTGTTGATGGTCGATCGGATCGACCGGATCGCAGAAGCGATTACAATTGCACGCCGTGCGCGCAAAATCGCAGTGCAATCCATTGCGGTCGGGATGGGACTATCGTTCACCGCCATGGGGGTCGCCGCGTTGGGATACCTGCCGCCGGTGCTTGGCGCTCTGTTGCAGGAAGTCATCGATATCGCGGTGATACTGAATGCCTTACGTGCGCTCGGCGGCGATAGTGCCGGTGCGGCATCCAGTTCGATGCCTAGCACCCGCGCCTGATCAATCCTGTCGTCTCAGTCGATCGTCTGGAGAGATCGACCTTCCCGACTAGAGCATTTTCTGATCAGATGGAGTCATCTGATCGGATAAAAATGCTCTATTT
>NZ_JBMFGY010000231.1:0-3549 GCF_049977125.1 Acidiphilium sp.
GCAGGGGGAATAATGGCGGAGGAAGACGCCAATTGGCGGGTGTGGCTCGCGGCAGCGCAGCAGGGTGACCGCCGGGCTTACGCCGCCTTGTTGTCTGCTGCTCTGCCCTGGCTGCGGTCGCGCGCGCGGGCACGCTGGTCCCGGTCGGGCCCTGCGGATATCGAGGACATTGTTCAGGAAACCCTGCTCGCCCTGCACCGCAGCCTGCATCTGTACGAGCCGCCCCGCCCCGTGGCACCGTTTTTGTTCGGCATCCTGAAACTTCGTGGCGCCGACGTGCGCCGCCAGCGTCACAGGCATGCGGCGCGGGAAACGAATTTGGACGATCTGCCTGTAACCTCCGACGCTCTCACCACGTATCCTGATCAGGATGCCACGATCGATCACGCGACCATGCACGCAGTAGTCGGGCAGTTGTCATCCCGTGACCGGGAGATTCTGGATATGCTGAAACTGCAAGAGATGAGCTTGCGTGAGGCGTCGACCGTGTCGGGCCTGAGCGTCGCGACCCTGAAGGTCGGAACCTTCCGGGCGATCAAGCGCCTGCGCCGCGCGATGGGAGTGGACGATGCGGACTGAAAATCTGATCGATGCTTTGACGAACGATCTGACGCCGGTCCGGCGCCTGCGCGCGCCGGGACCAACCACGATCCTGTGGCTCGCTATCACGCTCCCCGCGCTGGCATTGGTGACGCTGATGATGGGGCCGCGGCCAAATCTGGCCGCTCTTTGGCTCCGTCCTGGTTTTGCTCTGGACGAAGCTCTGGCAGGGTTTTCTGCCATCATCGCCGCCTATGCGGCATTTTGCGCCGGGCGGCCGGATCAACCGGGATGGAAACTGGCGCTGCCGGTCGGGATGATGCTGATCTGGTTCGGTGTGCTCGGCCGCCAATGCCTGTTACTGTCGGCGTCCACCCAAGGTGGCGCACTGCGCATCCATACCGACATCGCCTGCATTCCCGCGATCGCAGTTGCCGGCATCGTACCAGCCATGGCCATGGTGATCTTGCTGCGACGCAGTCCGCTGTTCCGCACTACCCACGCCTGCTTGTGCGGTGCCATGGCCGCTGCTGCTGCGGCCGAGTTCTCGCTCCGTCTGTTTCACAGCGCGGATAGTTTTGCGACCTTGCTGGTCTGGCAGATGGGTAGTGTCGTGCTGTTCACGTTGGGCGGCAGCGCAATCGGTCGGGCCATTCTGGGGCGGTTGCGCCCACGGCGGACGACATTGGGTACCGCATCGTAACGCGATGGGGACCGTAGCCGGATTTATCGGCAACAAGTTGGCGCGATACCTCGCCCAGCCTTCACATCATCACGGCACTGGGCCAGCCACCGATCAAACGCACCTTCTCGCCTGTGTGCAACTGGCGGATGTGATTCTCGTTGAGGGAACCAGCCGGTTCAGCACGGCGATCAAATATCTCACGCAATCCACCTGGTCGCATGCCGCGCTGTACGTCGGGATGCGCGTCCTACGGCTTGGCGAGGCACCCGAACCCTGCTTCCTCGAGGCCGATGTGGTGGCGGGCGTTCGCCTCGTCGGGGTTGAGGAATTTGCCGGCTATCATGTCAGGATCTGTCGCGCAGCCGGGCTCGATGAGGCAGAGCGGGCGCTGGTTGTCGCGTTCGCCTTGAGCCGTCTCGGGGCACAATACGATCTACGCAACGTCATCGATCTTGCCCGCTATCTGTTGCCGACACCACCGGTGCCGATTCACTTCAGACGCCGGATGATTGCGTTCGGGTCCGGCGATCCGACCAGGGCTATCTGTTCCACCCTGGTCGCCCAGGCATTCCAGTCAGTGAATTATCCAATCCTGCCGGTCATCACCCATACCCTCTCCCACGCACCCGACTGCCAGGGCTGCATCGACGAAATTCTGACCATTCGCGATCATCACCTGTTCGTGCCGCGTGATTTCGACGTGTCACCCTATTTTGCGGTGATCAAACCAATGCTTGAGAACGGTATGTCAGCGATTGCGGCAACGCGACATGCGGTCAGTATTTCGAACTCGATCGAATCGTCAATCGGCATGTAACCAATCTCGACCTCGGTGCGAACAGTAATAATCGAGCCAACATCGGCCGAACGACAAACCCGAGGAGATCAATGAAATGTCCGTATTACTGAAGTCCCAGCATGGTCGCAGACTCTCGCTTGTTGCGACCGCCTTTGCGGTCGCTCTCGGCATGACGGCGGTCGCTCAAGCCCAGACCGCATCGGGCAGCTTCGTCAGCGTGCAATCTCACCGCAGCTTCCCCGGCACGATCGCAGCCCTCAAGACTGCCGTCGCATCGAATCACATGATGGTTCTGGGAACCATGAACCAGGCCAGCCAGCTATCCATGGCAGGCATGCATCTGCCAGGCGCACAAAGCTTTTTCATCGGTAATCCGGTCGTCGGCAAAAAGGCGTTTTCGATGGATGCGGCTGCCGGCGTCGTTTTGCCCGTGCGGGTCTATGTCTGGTCCAATAACGGCAAGACCTATCTCGGCTATCTCCAGCCGTCGGTCGAACTCAGCGCCGTCAACCCGCATTTCGGCATTATGGCCGGTATGCTCGACAAGACCTTTGCCAACATCACCGCGCAAGCCGCCAAGTGAATGGACAGTGCGCCGCTTGGAGCGGCGCACTGCTCAGTTCCCGGACGCGATTGTCCTGTCAAGGAGAGCCTATCATGAGTGAAACAAACGGACCATCGGCCACCCTGTCAGCAGGTGCAATCGTGACGATCGCTCTCGCCATGATGGCAGCTTCAGTGTCACCCAATGCCTTCGTCCTCTCGGCAACCGGGTTCATGACCCTGCACAAGCTTGGCGAGATCGCGATTCTGCCGGCGGTGGTGATCTGGCTCGGCCTGTTCGCCTTCAGCAGTATCGCGGGTTGGCGCGAGATTTCCAGCACATTCAAGCTGGCAATCATCGGCGGCGTCCTGGGTACAATCGCCATGGAAATCGTTCGGATCACCGGGTTTCGGTTGTTCGACGCCATGCCAGGGTCGATCCCGATGCTGCTCGGCGTGCAACTGACCGACCGTGCCATGCAGGGCCCCGATCTGGTCTCCGACACGATCGGCTATATGGATCACTTCACCAACGGGATTAGCTTTGTCTTTCTCTACATCGCCTTGTTCGGTCGCCAGCGCTGGTTTGTCGGTGTTCTGTACGGGATCGGGATCGCGACCGTGTTCATGGTGAGCCCGGTGATGAGCATTACCGGTGCGGGCCTGTTCGGCCAGGCATTCGCCCCGATCAAATTCCCCGTGACAGTCTACCTCGCCCACATCGCCTATGGCGCGACATTCGGGTTCATCCTGCAACAAGCCGCGTCAACCCCCGAACGAAGCCTCGTTCTTACAATCCTGAAGACCATTGCCGGTGCGCTCGATCCCAGACATCGCAATCATATGATCGCCCGCCACTGACGCCGCAGCGCCAATCCCAAATCCAACGAGAATCACCGATGTCCGACCCCAACGATCAGACGACCGCCGACAATGCGATGCTCGACACGCTGTCGAACCTGCGCTGGAACCGGTTCCATAC
>NZ_JBMFGY010000232.1:0-3515 GCF_049977125.1 Acidiphilium sp.
CGCGCTCATCGAAGAGCGAGAGTTGCAGCGCGCCACTTTCCCCGGGTTCGCGGTCACAGGGCATGCGACGACAGGCGCGGCACCTGCAATCCATTGATTTAGCTTGCTTTCTGCTCCGTCCGGCAACGGGAAAACGCGAAATCCATAGACACACGATATGATGCGAGCACCATTGATTTTGCGTCCGTAAACGGATATTCTATGGGCATGTATCTGCGGATCACCGAGCGACGGAACCGCGACGGCTCGACCGTCGCCTACTACGGGCTCGCCGAGAACATCTGGAATGCCGAGGCCAAGCGGTCGGAGACGCGCGTGGTGCACAGCTTCGGCCGTGCCGACCAACTCGACCGCGCGGCGTTGCAACGCCTGGTGGCCAGCATCAACCGCGTCATCGACGCCGATGCGTCCGACGCGCTGCCAGCGCGTGGCAACAGCGCGCTGCCCGAGATCGATATCGAAGTGGTGTTCGAACTTGGCGTCGTGCTGGCCGCACGCGGGCTGTGGGAGGACCTCGGTATCGGCGAGGCCGTCCGCACCCGCGTCGCGCGCGCGGGCCTTACTGCCCCACACGAGACCGCGCTGTTCGCCATGGCGGCACAGCGTCTGGATGACCCCGCCTCTAAACTGAACTTCCGGCGGTCTTTTCTTTTATGGCATTGAAATAAAACAGAAACTGCCGATTTTCCACCAAAAGTGTAGCCATGTAATTATGTATAATTCGCTTGCTATGATGTTCACTCACGCCTATAATAAGCCATGTATATCGAGACCGTCCCCAACCGGAACTCGCCCCCCGCCATCCTGCTCCGCGAGAGCTATCGCGAGGCCGGCAAAATCCGCAAACGCACGCTCTGCAACCTCTCCCACTGGCCACTCGCCCACATCGAAGGTTTGCGCGGCGTGCTCAAGGGGGGAACCGTCATTCCGCCCGAGCAGCAGGCCATCCAGATCTCCCGCTCGCTGCCCCATGGCCATGTCGTCGCCGCCCTCGGCACGGCGCGCCGCATCGGGCTTGATGATCTGCTTGGCGCGGCGGGCAACCGCGCGCGTGACCTCGTGCTCGCCCTCATCGTCGGGCGCATTCTTGATCCGCTTTCCAAACTTGCCGCCGCGCGCACGCTCTCGCCGGCCACCGCGGCCTCGAGTCTCGGCGAGATGCTCGGTCTCGGCGTGGTCGATGAGGACGAACTCTATGCCGCGCTCGACTGGCTCGGCGCGCGCCAGGCTGGGATCGAGGCGGTGTTGGCGAAGCGCCATCTTCAGAGCGGCACGCTGGTGCTCTACGATGTCTCGTCAAGCTACATGGAAGGACACTGCTGCCCGTTGGCCAAGCGCGGCTACAGTCGTGACGGCAAGAAGGGCAAGCTGCAGATCATCTATGGCTTGTTGTGCGCGCCCGATGGTTGCCCGGTGGCGATCGAGGTGTTTGACGGCAACACCGCCGATCCGCTGACGCTGGCGCCGCAGATCGAGAAACTCAAGCAGCGCTTTCGTCTCGATCATGTCGTGCTGGTCGGCGATCGTGGCATGATCACCGAGGCGCGCATCAGCGACGATGTCAGGCCGGCCGGGCTCGATTGGATCACCGCGCTACGTGCCCCGGCGATCAAGGCGCTTTGCGAAAGTGGCGCGCTGCAACTCTCGCTCTTCGATGAGCGCGACATGGCGCGCATCACCACGCCGGAATTTCCCGGCGAGCGGCTCATTGTCTGTCGCAATCCCGATCTTGCCGCCCTGCGCCGCGGCAAACGCGAAGACCTCCTCGCGGCGACGGAACGCGATCTCGGCCGCATCAAGACCGCCGTCGCGCGCCGACGCAGACCGCTCTGTGGCGCCAGCGCCATCGCGCTCAAGGTCGGCGCGGTGATCCATCGCCACAACATGGCCAAGCATTTCCACCTCGACATCACCGATACCAGCTTCCACTTCGCGCGCCAGGAACAGGAGATCGCCGCCGAGGCGGCGCGCGACGGTCTCTATATCATCCGCACCAGCCTGTCAGATGAAGCTTGCGGGGATGCGGCAACCGTGCGGATCTACAAATCCCTCGCCCGGGTGGAACGCGCCTTCCGTTGCCTCAAGACCGTCGATCTGCATGTCCGCCCGGTCTATCACTGGCTGGAAGGGCGGGTGCGCGCGCATGTGTTTCTCTGCATGCTTTCCTATTATCTCGAGTGGCATATGCGCCAGCGCCTGGCGCCGATGCTTTATGAAGATCCCGACAAGGAACTTGCCGAGACCCTGCGCCCGAGCGTGGTCGCCAAGGCGGCGCGCTCGCCGCGCGCCCGGCGCAAGGACGCGACCAAGTGCGGCGAGGACGGTTCGCCGGTCCACAGCTTCCACACCCTGATCGCCGATCTCGCAACCCTCGCCCGCAACACCGCAACCACCGCCATTGCGCCCAACCACCCCTTCACCATCACCACCCGCCCCACCCCCACCCAGCAAAAAGCCTTCGACCTCCTCAGCGTGACTTGTAGCCAGTAGCACCCCGCCCGCACAGGAATTACCGCGCTAGATCAGCGGGTTGTGGTTTTCGACGGAGGAAGTTCAGGTTAGCTCAGCCGGGGCGAGTGCGGTGGCGTGATGTGGGGCTTTGAGCTTCAGGCGCGGTTTTTGAAGCGCCAGCTTTCGTTGCCGGTTTCGACGATATCACAGTGGTGGGTAAGACGATCGAGCAGCGCGGTCGTCATCTTGGCGTCGCCGAAGACGCTGGGCCATTCGCCGAAATTGAGATTGGTGGTAACGATCACCGAGGTTCGTTCGTAGAGCCGGCTGACGAGATGAAAGAGTAATTGGCCGCCAGCCTGTGCGAAGGGAAGATAGCCCAGTTCGTCGAAAACGACGAAGTCCATCCTTGTGAGATAATCAGCGATCCTTCCCTGACGTCCAGCGCGCGTTTCTGCCTCCAATCGATTGACAAGATCAACCGTGTTGAAGAAACGTCCGCGTAGGCCGGAGCGGATGCAGCTTCGCGCGATGGCGATGGCAAGATGCGTCTTGCCGGTTCCCGTGCCGCCGACGAGAACGATATTGCGCTGCTGTGCGACAAAGCCGCCGCCTGCAAGGTTACGCACCAACCCCTCGTTGACCATGGCGCCGTCGAAGGTGAAGTCGTCGAGGTCTTTCGCCAAGGGGAGTTTGGCGATGGTCATCTGATATTTGATGGAGCGCGCCTGCTTTTCGGAGAGTTCGGCCTTGAGAAGATCGCCGACGATCTGCGATGGCTCAAGCGCGCGCTTGATGCCAGTCGACATCACTTCGTCATAGGCGCTCCTCATGCCGTAGAGTTTTAGTTCTCTCATCAAATCAAGGATTTGTGTACGTTCCATCATTAGCCTGAACGCCTCAGCTGATCGTATCGGGCGCAATCGGCGAGCGGAACGTGCCGGAGTTTCAGGGCATCCGGTGTGAGGATGGTCAGCGGGACCCCGGGATCGCGGCGGCGCGCCAGAATGTTGAGAATGACGTCGGCGGAACAAACGCCTTGATCCAAAGCTTCGGCGCAGGCG
>NZ_JBMFGY010000233.1:0-3479 GCF_049977125.1 Acidiphilium sp.
GCCTCGCGGCATCGGCCATCTGCCTGCCGTTCAACCCTCCGGGCAGACCGACATCGCTGATCAGCAAATCGATCCGCGCGTCCGATCGTAAAACTTTCATCCCTTCCGCGCCATCTGCGGCTTCGATCGTGAAGTAGCCGAGATCGTTGAGGGTTTCGGTCACCAGCATACGAATGGCCGGTTCATCATCGACGACCAGAATCGTCTCGCCATGGTTGGCTGGGATCACATGGTTCGGATGTTGTGTCTCGACATCCTCGTCGATCAAGCCGGAGTGCCGCGGGAGATGGATCCGCATGGTGGTGCCCTTGCCGACTTCGGAAGAGATCCTTACCTGGCCGCCCGACTGCTTGGCGAAGCCATAGACCATCGAAAGTCCGAGACCGGTTCCCATTCCCAATGGTTTCGTTGTGAAAAACGGATCGAACACCACCGCGATGACGTCTGGAGACATGCCAATACCAGTGTCGGAAACTGAAATCCCGACATAATGGCCGGGCGTCATGTCGACCAGACGGGCACTTTTCTCGTCGAGTGCAATATTCATGGTCTCGATAGACAATCGTCCTCCATCGGGCATGGCATCACGGGCATTGATACAGAGATTGAGCAGCGCGTTGTCCAGTTGGGATGAATCGCATAGCGTCACCCATAGATCGGGGGCGAGACAGGTTTCAACGGCGATGGCCGGCCCAACGGTACCCTGGATCAGTTCAATCATGCCGGCAACAAGCTTGTTGGCGTCGGTCGGGCGAGGGTCCAGAGTTTGACGCCGCGAAAATGCCAGCAGACGTTGCGTGAGGGCGGCCGCGCGATCTGCAGAATTCTGGGCGATGCCGATATAGCGATCCATGTCCTTCAGGCGTCCCTTCGCTATATTGGACCGGAGCATTTCCAAGCTGCCCGTGATGGCCATCAGAATATTATTGAAATCGTGTGCCAGGCCACCGGTCAGTTGGCCGACCGCTTCCATTTTCAGGCTCTGGCGCAAATTATCCTCGACCAGCAGGCGCGCCGCAGTCGCATCAGCGATGCGCTGTTCAAGCGTGGCGTTCAGTGCCTTTAGATCGGTCGATGCCTGATCGAGTTCGGCATAGAGCGCGACCACCCCCTTGTTGGTGCTTTCGAGTTCCGCGTTCAGACGCGATGTTTCTTCTTCCTGGCTTCTCAACTCGTTAAGGCTTCGTAGCAGATCCTGATTCTGTGCCCTGATTTCAGCGGCCGGATCAACGACCCGGTCTGCCGCGAGCCGTTTCACGACGGCGGCCAGCATGATGGGGGTCAATTCCGGCTCACCCTTCGGCCGCCGCTTGGTAAGAGTGATCGTGGTGCCGCTACCCATTTTGGTTACAATGTCGCATGAATCCATCAAGCGGTGCGTGCCGATGATTCCAAGCCCATACCCGGTCGGACTCTTGAAATGACCCGCAAGAATCGTCTCGATATCACCGATTCCAGGTCCCTGATCGGAGATCCGGATGATGATGGTTTGCTGGCCTACGTTACCGCCCAACGCAAACATCACCTGGCCGTTGCCGGCGTAAATCACGGCATTTCGAGCAATTTCTGAAACAGACGTCGCAATTCGGGTTTGATCGGGGACTTCGAAGCCAAGCAAGGTGGCAATCCGACGAGCACGTTGGCGCACTAGAATGATATCCGTCTCGCAAGTGAGCGCCATAGTCAGTATCGGCCATGAATTCATCAGATATGACCCCGCGCAACCACAATCGTGGCATCGTCGCGCCCCCGATTGAAGTCACGGTATAGCACCCCGGCAATCAGGCTGGGATGGCGATGCGACAGTCCTGGGTAATCGTTTAAATTCCAACTCGTGCCCACTCCATCGGAACAGAGGACGACAAGGGGCGCGCCGGTGAAACCGTAGGTGAAAACCTGAACCCGATTCGTGACATGACCAATGATGCCGTTGTGCGATACCATCCGCCGGGTTGCCGTGCTAGTGATCAACGCACCGGCGACATTCCCGATACCAACAAAATTGACCGTACCAGTTTTGCTGTCGACCTCCGCGACCGCCACCGCCGCACCGCGGGTTGGGCGCAGCGCCGCGTGCATCCGAGCGATCATGACGTCCAAGGGAGGAGCGGGTTCGGCAAGGCAGACAAGCACCGCAGCTTCGCCCGCCTCCGCTGCCAATGGTCCATGGCCGAGCCCATCCGCCACCACAACCAAAAACCCGTCCGCCTGGGGTTTGACCAACCACACATCACCGCAGATGTCTTCGCCAGCGATCGGAACGCTGACCGCACCCCACGTCGTTGGCATCGGTGCTTTCGCACATGATGGCTGCGATGGGTTTAGCCTCGCTAAAATTGCGGTACCTGACCCCACGCGCGTATAGATTTCCGTTGTATTCGCTATGCGCTGTATGGCGCCAAGACCGTTACCCGCACTGCCCGCAGTAGAATGCCCATCGCGGAGCGACTCTTCGATATCGCCGATTCCCGGCCCTCGATCGAGCGCAATGCACTCCACCCCGGACCCGGTGCCATCGTGGTAATCGCCGACAAGCAGCGTGCCCCCTTTGCCGTGCTTGATCAGGTTAGACGCAAGCTCGGTGGCCACGATCGCGACGCGGCCGGCATCGGTCTCACCAAATTCGAGCGCATGAGCGATGGTGACGGCATAGCGACGGGCTTCGGCCACCTGTGAACCATCGTGAACCGCTATGGCGCGCATGACGCCTAAACCCAACGCCCGATGATGACGCGGGTTCCCCGATCTGGATTGGATATGATCTCAAACTCGTTCGCCAGGCGCTTGGCACCACCCAACCCCAGCCCCAAACCACCGCCCGTGCTATAACCATCGGTCATGGCTTGATCGATATCAGGTATCCCGGGTCCGTTGTCGGTAAAGACAATCCGAATCCCGCTCCGCTGCTCGTTCCGCACCATTTCGATCAGCGCCGTGCCTCCAAGCCCATAAACCAGCGTGTTGCGGGCAAGTTCACTGGCCGCAGTGACAATTTTTGTTTGACCGACAAGGCTGAAGCCAAGCTCAACGGCGCAAGCCCGGACAGCTTGGCGCACCCGAATGACGTCTTCGGATCCATTGATCACGACCTCGTGAGACCGCAGAACGATCATTGCCGCGTTCCATCGAGCCGCCTTCCGATCAGAGCCATGCCACGCTCGACGTTCAGCGCGGTTTTAACGCTGGATAGCGAAAGTCCGAGTTCGACCAGCGTAATCGCCACGGCCGGCCGCATCCCGACCACTACGGTTTCGGCACCGAGCAGTTGCGAAACCGCCGCAATATTGTCGAGCATGCGCCCCATGAAAGAGTCGATAATCTCCAGGCCGGAGATATCGATCAACACGCCTTGCGCGCCAGTTGCCGCAATCTTGGCCGACAAATCCTCTTCAAGCGCGACAGCAAGCCGATCATGCATGTCGACCTGCACCGTCACCAGCAACGCTCGCCCCAGTTTCAGGATCGGAATGCGATCCATG
>NZ_JBMFGY010000234.1:0-3433 GCF_049977125.1 Acidiphilium sp.
GCAATCCAGATCGCCCGCCACCTGATCGCGGCCGGTCATTCGGTCGATCTCGGCCTGATGCAGATCAACAGCGCCAACCTGACCCGATTCGGCCTGACACTCCGCAGCGCCTTCAACCCCTGCGCCTCCCTCAGCGCGGCAGGGCTTCTGCTGGCCCGGGATTATCAGCCGGCCGAATCGCCCGGCACCGATCAGGCCGCCCTGCAAATCGCCTTCTCCCGCTACAACACCGGCTCCCCGGTCCAGGGGTTCCAGAACGGCTATGTCCAGCGCGTCGTCGCCACAGCCCGCCGCATCGTCCCCGAGATCGATCCGTCAGCACCGGTAATGGCGCCGCCTCAGACCGCATCAACTTCCCAGACTGCCCCTTCGCACGGGCGGGTCTTTGGCTCGGCAGGGGCAGGACATCCCGCAGTCCCAGCACCCACCAGACCCACCTGGAACATCTTCCCGCGCTCGCTCGGCCCGGCCCGGCTCGCGCGGCACCACGCGGTCACCATCACCGCACATCGCATCGATCCCGCCGGTGCCTCCAACCCTCACAACAGGACATCCCATGTCGAACATCCCGACTGACCTGCGGGCGCGCCTCCGTGCATACGCCACTGATAATTTCGCCGTTGCCCTCGCGACCGCGCAGCGGATCAACCGCTACCGCCCCGCCGCGCTGCTCGCCACCGCCCTGCTGGCCCCGGCGATCGCCCAGGCCCAGGTGGTCACCGGCGGCACCTCCCCAACCACCATCCTCGAAAACATCGCCACCTTCATCCTCGGCCCCTTCGGTGAAACCATCGCCGTGCTCGCCCTGATCGGCATCGGCGTCGCCTTCATGACCGGCAGGGCAGGGATGGGCCTGATCGGGGGCGTGGTCGGCGGCCTCGTGCTGATCTTCGGCTCCTCCTATCTCGTCACCCAGTTCGTCGGCTCCGGCGCCTGATCCATGGAACCCCTCGACCACGATCCGCTGTTCGTGGCTGCCACCAGGCCGGCGCTGTTCCTCGGCCTGCCGATCGGTCTGGTCACCCTGTTCATGCTGGCCTTCGGCCTGATCATCGTCCTGATCCAGAACCCGTTCGATGAACTGATCCTGCTGCCCGCCTGGCTCGCGGCCCGGCTGCTCGTCCGCTACGATTACAACGCCGTGCGGGTGGCCGGGCTGTGGCTCCAGACCAAGGCCCGCGCCCTCGATACCACCCATTGGGGCGGCGCCTCGCCCAGCCCGTTCCCGCTGCGGCTACGCCGGGATGGCGGGCAGGGCAGGGGGGTCATGGGTGTCCCCGGCAGGATCGGGATCAAGAACCGGGAGGCCGCCCATGCGCGGTAACACCGGCTGGTCCGAACGCGATGCCGCGCCCTATCTGCCCTATCTCGGCCATGTCCGCCCGGACGTGATGCTGCTGGACGACGGCAGACTCCTCGCCATGGGTGAACTCGACGGCGTGCCCTGCGAACTCGCCGATGATGCCGAACGCAACGCCGTGACCCGCATGCTCAACGCCCTGTGGAAGAGCATCGCCGATGATAACCTGACCATCGCCACCCATCTGATCCGCCACCAAGACCTCGCTGACCTGCCCGCCGGCGTCTTCCCCAACACGTTCTCCGGAATGCTCGACCGGCTGTACCGGCAACGCGTGCTGGCCGGACGGCTGTATCAGAACCGCTACCTGCTGAGCGTCATCGTCGCCCCACGCAATCCCACCGGTGGCGCAATCGGCGGGAGCAGATTGACCCGCACCCTGGCACGGCTGCGCCGGCAACCGGTGGGTGCCTCCGATCACCTGCTGCTGCAGCTCGAAGACCTCTGGGGCGCGATCAGCCGCACCCTCGATGGCTATGGGCTGCGCCGGCTCGGATTGCGCGACGGGCGGGGCGGCGCGTTCCAGTTCAGCGCCATCGCCGAAGCCCTGCGCCTGATCCTCACGGGCGAATTCCTGCCGGTGCCCCTGGTCAGCGGCCCGATCGGGGCGGCGATCTACACCGATCAGGTGATCTTCGGCCGGCGCGCCTATGAGATCCGCAGCCCCGGCGCCTCCCGCTTCGGGGCGATCTTCGGTCTGCGCGAATACCCCGCCGTGACCTTCCCCGGCATGCTCGATCACCTCCTCGCGCTGCCGTTCCCTTTGGTGCTCTCCCAGAGCTTCGGCTTCCTGGCCCGGCACGACGCCACCGGTAAACTCGCCCTCAAACAGAACCAGATGACGGCCGCCGGCGACAAGGCGCTCTCGCAGATCGATGAACTGACCGACGCCCAGGATCAGCTCGCCTCGGGGCATCTCGCCATGGGCGCCCATCATGTCTCACTGGCGATCTATGCCGATACCCTCCCGGCGCTGAACGCGCGGGCCGGGATCGCCCGCACCGCGCTCGCCGATGCCGGGGCGGTCGCCGTGCAGGAGACGCTCGGCAACGAGGCGGCGTATTTCGCGCAGCTGCCGGGCAATACCGCCTGGCGCACCCGGCCCGGGGCGATCACCACACGGAATTTCGCGGCACTGTCGGGGTTCGATGCGTTTCCGCGGGGAGCGGCCTCAGGACGCTGGGGACCGGCGCTGGTGCGGTTCAGAACCACCGCCGGCACCCCGTATGATTTTGTCCCGCATGTCGGCGACGTCGGCATGACCGCGATCTTCGGCAAGACCGGCCAGGGCAAGACCACGCTGATGCTGTTCCTGCTCGCCCTGTTCCCGCAGTATTTCGCCGAACGCGGCGGGGCCGTGGTGTTCTTCGACAAGGATCGCGGCGGTGAACTGCTCTGCCGCGCGGTCGGCGGGCGCTATCTCGAGATCCGCGGCGGGGTCGACAGCGGCCTCGCCCCGCTGCGCGGCCTCGAGAACAACTCGCAATCGGTCGCTTTTCTGGTGGAATGGGTCAGCGCGCTGATCACCCAGGATGGTCACGGCCCGCTGCCGCCCGATGACGACGCCCGCCTCGCGCGCGGGATCGCCGCCCTGCTGCGGATGCCCCCGGCCCTGCGCTCCTTCTCCGGGCTGCGGCAGTTCCTCGACTGGCGCAGCCCGCTGGGCGCCGGCGCCCGGCTCGAACGCTGGTGCCGCGGCGGCTCGCTCGGCTGGGCCTTCGACGGCGAGGCGGATCACGTCGCGCTCGATGCCGGCATGTGCGGGTTCGATCTGACCGCGATCCTCGACACCCCGATCGTCTGCGCCCCGGCGGCCAGCTATCTGCTCCACCGCATCCGCAACGCCCTCGATGGCCGCCGCTTCGTGCTCTCCTGCGATGAGTTCAATTTCTACCTGCTCAACCCGCTCTTCGCCAAAATCTGGGCGGATTTCTACCTGACCGCCCGCAAGGCCAACGCCGTGGTCATGCTCGCCACCCAGGAACCCGCCCCGGTGCTCGCCTCGCCGATGGGCCAGAGCATCCTCAACCAATGCCAGACCCTGATCTTCTGCCCCACCCCCGGCGCTGATGA
>NZ_JBMFGY010000235.1:0-3357 GCF_049977125.1 Acidiphilium sp.
CTGTGGGTCATCGAGACGAAATCATGGCGAGGCGATTTGAGCGGTCATCACGATGCGGCGACTTGGCTTCTGATGAACCCTGAAAAGCGTGTGGCTGCCCGGATCTATAATCCGATCATGCAGAACGAGACGCACGCTGATGTGATCCGGCTGGTTGCGCGTGTGCCGGTGCAATCGATCGTCATCATGGCGGGTCATGTGCGGATGCCTGGCGGCCTACCCGAGCCGATCATGCCGCTGGCAGGCGCGGTGCTGCGTATGACCCAGGCCGGACCGCCTAGCCCGCGGGCGCTGGCAGGATTGGCGGAGATCGAGCGTATCAAGAACGCAGCCGGGCAGGGGAGTCTAGCCGGTCAACACATTCGACGAATGCGCCGCATGAGGCCGGCCGGCAGCCGAAAGCTCTGGGCAGCGGCGGGCGTGGCGATGGTGGGTTTTGTCTGGATGATGGTCACGCATCCGCGATAACCGATCAGTCAAAAGGACAAAATCGTTGAGTAGATTTCAGCAAAAGCGTAATCTATCCTAACAGGAGCAATAGCATGGATCAGATCACCACGGAGAAATCGACAATCACGGAGGTTGAGCGCGCGAGACGTAAAGAAGCGATCGATTTCGCGCGGGGTAGTGTGCGACTTGAAGGATATGTTCTCGACAGTCAGGCGGAGGATATTTTCCGCCAGCATGTGAACGGTGAAATCTCCGACGAGGAATTTCGTAAGGCGGTGAACGGTCTCATGGACTCCTATGGCGGGTAGCACCTGGGACCCGTTCAATCAGCGCGAAAAGCGTGAAGGGCTTGCGACTGCAAGCCGCATTTATGAACTGGCACTCAATCCGCTGGCCGGTTCCTACGATCGCGCGCATCTACAGGCATTTCACGCCTATATTTTTCAGGACTTGCCGCAATACAAGCCGGGCATGATCCGGCAAGACGCGAACGAACTCTGGATGAAATACCGGATTTCGGAGAGTGCGCCGGAGAGCGAGGGGCGGCGGGTATTCTATGCACCCCGCGGCGTCGGGGATCTGATGAGAGATGCGCTCAGCAGGGCAGGGGGGATCGAGGGGCTGACAGGACTGGATCATGCGGCGTTCGCCGGCAAGATGGCCCGGCTGTATGGCGATCTGGACTATGCTCACGGATTTCGTGAGGGGAACAGCCGCACACTCCGGGCGTTCACCCGCCAGCTCGCCCATGATGCCGGCTACCGGCTCGACTGGCACACCACGAACGCCGATGCCGCGGCCCGAGACCGCCTCTATGCGGCCCGCGATATCGCGGTGTTGGAGCGCCATTTTCCAGGATTGCCGACCACGCCGGAACCGGGACTGAGCCGGGATCAGATGGACGCATGGTCGGACCTGAAACGTATGCGGGCGGACCCGAGCGCCCGCCTGGAGATCATCATACGGGAGAGCAGCCAGCCGATCGCGACCGAGTCTGTGACGCGGGACGCAGCGAAGCCCACGACGGCCGACGCCAGCGCGGCCTACTGGACCCGCGCGGTTGAGAGCGGGCGAGCGATTCAGGCGAGCGTGAGTGGAAGCCGCCAGGGCTACGAGGCGGATCAATCAAAAGGACTAAGCCGATAGAAAGGGAGACGGATGAAAATAAGCGAGATGGAGTCCGCCCGGAGGAAACGCGCGATTGATGAGGCCCGCGCTTCAAACATGCGACAGGGGTATGTGCATGATCCGATTTTAGAGGCCATCACGGACCGCTTTGTCCGGGGAGATACTACGCTCGACGAGATGAATGACGAAATTGAGGAAGCGAACCGCGCACAATCACAGGCCGCAGGCCGATAACCGAGGACGAGCACAATGAGCAGCACCACCACCACACCAGCACCGAAGCCGATCATTTCGCGCGATATGGCCGATTTCACGCGGCCGGGCGTGCAGGTCGAGATCGAAAAGGCCGACATCGCGCGGCTTGGGATCTGCGACGAGACCGCGATGGACGAGGACGACGCATGGGCATCGAACGCCGATGAGGCCGACCGTGGCGAATAACGATTACGCGCAGACCGTCGCCGCATCGATTATCAAGCAGTTGGAGGACGGGACCGCCCCGTGGGTGAAGCCGTGGGAGCCGAGCGATCAGCGGTTCATCCCCTACAACGCCGCGACCGGGAAGGAATACCAGGGCGGCAATGCCTTGTGGCTGATGGTGACGGCCGAGAACAAAGGCTACGGCGATGCGCGGTGGATGACCTACAAACAGGCCCAGGGGGTTGATGCCCAGGTGATGAAGGGCGAGCGTGGCACGCTCATTCAATACATCAAGAAGTTCGACCGGGTGCCGATCGAGAATGAGCAGGGCCAGCCAGTCAGGGACGGGGAGGGGAAGCCGATGTATCGCACGGTGGAGCTGGACCGGCCGCGCATCTTCTCAGCCGTGGTGTTCAATGCCGAGCAGATCAGCGGACTGCCGAAGATCGAGGCGCGTGCGACGATGCCGGTGTGGGAGCGCCATCAGGCGGCCGAGACGATCATGGACAATTCAGGCGTGCCGATCAGCTACAAGCCGAACGATCGCGCTTTCTACTCCGTCACACATGACGCCGTGACCATGCCGGAGCGGGTGCAGTTCAAGACGCCCGACCAGTTCTATGCGACCGCCCTGCACGAGCTGGGGCACGCGACGGGCCACCCGACGCGGTTGAACCGGCCGGACCTTGGGACGCCGTTCGGATCGGCGGCCTATGCGCGCGAGGAATTGCGCGCCGAGATCGCCAGTCTGATGATCGCCGACCGGATGGGGATTGGTCACGATCCGGGCCAGCACGCGGCCTATGTCGGGAGCTGGATCAAAGCGTTGAAAGAGGAACCGCGCGAGATATTCCGGGCAGCGGCCGACGCCGAGAAGATCGCCGGCTACCTCACCGATCTACAGCAGGAGCGCAAGGCGGCCGTTGCCAGTACGACTACGGCCGCAACAACGCCGACGCCGGCCGCCGCGCCAGGCGCAACGCCCGAGCAGAACTATTGGCAGCGCGGGATCGAGAGCGGGCGATCGATCCAGGCGGCCGAGGCGGTATCGCGACCGCAGGTCGAGCGGCAGGTGACAAAAGATCAGGCGACGATCGCCGGACGATGATGGTCCGGAAGACCATAAACTGACCGAAATCGACCGTATCCGGGCATGTGGTTTTGCCATGCCCGCAAATTACGGTTTCGAGATTATGAGCGTGTTATTTTATTGGGCAGGGGTTTTGGGCAAGGGTGCTCGTTGCGCGATCAGCCGGTCGGTGTGATGTGCAATTCAATGATCGCGCATCACACTGGTCACGTCACGTGTGATCAGGTGTTCTTGCGTCGTTTCCGCAAGATCAGTCCCAGCCCGATCAG
>NZ_JBMFGY010000236.1:0-3330 GCF_049977125.1 Acidiphilium sp.
CAATAAGGCGTATAAAATTTTTATATACACCATCTTTGCTTAATATTTCTAGTACATACGCTGCGTATAGCAACGTGCGGAATTGCCAAGCGTCCCCCCGCACTTGGCCCCCATTCACAACAATATCTAGCGTTTTCCCTCGCTGATAGGGCCATTCCCCGACCAGCGAAAAGGACATTTGAGCCGCCAGAAGGTCGGCATAGTACGGGTCGCCCGTCATCAGCAGCGGAAGATATGTGAGGTCAGGCATGTGCGCCGGATCGGTCATCCACGGTGACGATGCCGCGTTGATCGGAATGCAATTGCCGCTCGCATCGACAGGATCTGTCCAGAGCGGGAGATTGTTCGGGGTCGCGTCATAAGGCGACCAGTAAGCGCCCGTCGCGGGGTTGTAGTAGTTCCACGGGATCGAGCCGGATACGCGAGCCGCACCAAGCATAGCGGAGATCGCGCCCGCATCGCCGGTCATCAGCGCGACCACATCGGCTAAGAAGTCCTCGCCAATGTCATTGCGCCCGCCGACAGTGGGCATATACTCGGTCACGATGGTATCCTGCATCGGCGCGTATGCCGGAACGTTCTGATAGTCCGCAACGGTGGCAGGCAGCACACCAAGCGCCAGGTTGTAAGGGCGCGTGCAGTCGGCGGCAAGCAGATCAACCGGATTGCCGTATGCCGCGATGACGGGCTGATACCCTACCAGCGCATCCCATTTCCCGCTGAACCACTGCACGATGTCGGAATAGGTCGAAGCCACACCATCAGCCGTGATCGTCGCGGAATAGGCGCACACATCGCTATTGCGCGGCGGGTAATCGGATGGAGCAATCTCGATATCGGTGATATCGGCGGCGACGACAACACGAGCGCCCATTGATCCATCGGCGTAGAACGAGACCCACGCATAAGCCCGCATGATGCCGGTCGCGCCGTCAATCCGATCGACGTTGACATAAGCGGTCGTGACCAGCGGCCCGGAGCGCGTCAGGACCGGCGAGGTTGTCGCCTTGAGCGCTGCCATGAGATCGACCGAGATCGGCGCGGTGAGGCGCTGGTTCGCCGCCCCGGATGTTGGCGTGATGTCAACGGTCAGGGTGTGCGAACCGATCGCGGTCGCGAGGTCGATCGGCGTTGCGGTCGCGGTGACGGGCGAGAACTCATTGAAGAACACGGACGCGGCGGTTTGCGCGGGGATCTGCGTCGTGACCTGTGCCAAGCACATCGAACCATCAGAATAGCGCGTCAGGGCGTCGATCTGCGTCGGCGCGGCGCTGGCGAGGGATTGCCCGGTCGCGAGTTGACCGCGCTGGAATAGATGGCCGAATGAAACGTAATCTGACTTCGATGTGATGGGCGCGGTGAAACGCTCGTTGAACAGTGCGCCAGATGAAAGTGCAGGGAAGGTCGGCGGCAGGATGTTGCCGGTGGATGCGGACATGGTGATTTCCTATTCAGGACAGCGGGATCGGGATCGGCGCGGCGATCACCCGAGCCGACAGACTTGCCTTTGCAACACCGGTCGCAACCGGTGTCGTGATGGTGATGGCCGACAGCCCGGCGATCAGCGCCTTGATCAGCGCCACGCCCTCAGCGACTGCGAGCGCCGTGCCTGATGGCAGCGGCAGGAGCGCCATGACCGCGCCGATGGCGGTCACCACGTCACCAGCAAAGGCCGCCATGCTGGTCGAACCGGACGGAAGCCCGGCGAACTCGGACACCGCCGTCGTGAGCACGTTGAGATCGTTCGACAGCGAGACTTGCGCCGCCTTGGAGAGCGCGACGGTTGCGGACGCGGCGACGATCTGCACCGCTTCGAGGATCGCCTTGGCCTCGGCCTGCGCGGCCGCCAAGTTCACGGTGATCGTAGTCCCGAGCGGATTGCCGAACGTGCCAGTCGTGCAAGCGGCGAGTGCGAGCGCGGTAACGCCAAGCGAGGCGGTGCCGAACAGGGCGCGGCGGGAGAGGGTCATTGGGGCTTGCTTTCGGTTGTGTTGGAATCGGGGGGAGATTGGGAGACCGCCGCCGCGGTGCTTTCGACGATTGGCAAGGCGTCATCGAGCGCGGCCTTCCAGCCTTCCTTGATGACGATTGCGGCCAAGCCGGCGATCACCGATCCGGCCAGCATCACGTCATGGAGGACCGGCATGGGGACGGTGACGCCCGCAACCCCGAGGATGGCGGCAATGCCGGCGTAGGACGATGGTTCGGACAGGCGATCAAGCACGCTCAGCCAGGCGGCTTTGCTGGTGGTTTTGACGGTCATAGAAGCCTCCTATAAGAGTGAAAGATCAGCGCCGCGCTAGGCCGTGATCGTATCCGCCGCGCGGGCGGCTATGCGGGCGATGAGGGTGGGGTGGGTCATTTATTCGGATCGACCTTTTCCGCGTTAATCACGTCATCGGTCGCCGTGACGATATGCGGCGAGAACGCGCCCCATGGGCAAGTATTCATCGCATCACGAAGAAACTGCCAATGCGCCTCGTCGAGCAATAGCGCATCGGATGCCTTGTCTAGCCCGTCGAGTACGATCATTGCGCGGCGCATGGAATCGACCGTCACGCCACCCTGTTTTGGTGCGCTTACGGCGGTGCGGAACAGCATGGCGCTGGTGAGGTTTTCGGTGTCGGAGATCGGCGCGTCGAAGGTGCGGAGGGGGATGGAGCGGAGCATGTTGTAATCCTTATGCGGTTGCAGAGACGCCCACGTAGTACGTGGTGCCAGTTGAATCTTTGATCGCTACAGTTCCGGTGGGGGTAAACGACGAGGCGACGTAAGCGTTAGCGAGTTGGAGGAAGCCGGTGAGAATGAAATTCCCATTTCCAAGTAGTTGCGCCAAGAGAACCGCGCTACCGCCAATTTGAAAATCCCACCAAGCATGACCGCCAACCCCTGTGTTAGAGGGGCGATAGTTTACATAGTCACATTCCGCGCCGTAATTTTTGTTGTTCCATCCCAAAAAACCACCCTGTCCTGCGTTTATCGTTGCTGGAATGGTGACATCGCCCCATACTACCGATGTAGACGCTATTAATCCGCCGGTTAGCTTCATCGTTCCGGTTGGCGATAGATTTGCAATCTCACCGCTGCCCATGCCGGTGGTCGATGGGATACCGGTTGAAAGAAGCTGCACCCACGAAAAACCACCCGTTAAGGTGCCTGGGTTGTTAATGAAGTCAGACTCACCAAACCCTAGACGATCGCTTGAGGAATAAGCCCCCGCGAATGTCAAAACATTAGAGGAATCAGCGTTATTCCCAGAATAAACAATTCCCGTAGCGATTGAGTCGGGGCGGCTCGATGCCCGGCTGGAATACAAGATCCAGAAGGCGC
>NZ_JBMFGY010000237.1:0-3326 GCF_049977125.1 Acidiphilium sp.
ATTCATCCATGAAGCGGTTTCGGTCCGGAGGGCGGGCCAATTCGCGTCGGCGGTTTCGAGAGTGCGGACGATGGTCTGCATCTCCTCGACGCCGGGGCAGCTGAGGATGACATGTTCCCGCCAGTTGGCGCATTTATCGGTGTTGATGGACATCGTGATCTCCATTGTTGGAATTATCTTCATTTCGAAGACAATTGCCGTCCCTCATGGAGCGAGGCCGGTGGCCAGGGCGCGAGGCATGGCATTTCCGAAGGGTCCGAAGCTCGACCGAAGCGGGCTGGCCGCAGGCGGCAGATCGCCGCCCGCGGCCAGGCCACCTGAGGGAGACTGAGGGCCGTTTGGCAATGCCATGCCTCGCCCCTTGCCGCCGGCTTCGCTCCATGAGAGGACTTCATCCTCGTTCGTCGATGGTTCGTTTCATGACAGGACTTCGTTTCGAGTTATCTTTTTCGGGCTTTTTCGATGGCAGATCCTGGTGCGCCTCGTGCCGGTTCGTCGCGGTCGATTGCCGAAGACAGCGCGCTCTATGATAGATTTCCGGCAATGGGCGATATCGGTCGGTGGGTCAGTCGATCCGGTTGCACGGCATGAAAATGATCGCGATCATCGTTCGGATATTTCCCGGTCGGATGTCGAATGACGTTTGACCAGACCAAGTCCTCTGAGAACGGGCATCGCTGGACCGAGGACGAGGACCGGATCCTCTATGAGGGATTTCTCCTCAACGAGAAGCCGAGGATCATCAGCGTCAGATGCGGCCGGAGCCTTACGGCTATCCGTCGACGAATGATCCGTCTTGATCTGATCGACGCGAACGGGGTGCGCAACAACGATCCTCCGCTGTTCGATGAAATCCGCGCGAGGTTTCATGGCGGCGGGACTGCGGCCGCCGTTGAACCGGCCAAGGAGACCAATTGCTGATGTGTGGCCGTATCGCGCAGGCATTTCCTGAAGGGTCGCTTGATCGACTGCTTGGCAGCAAGGGCGCTTCTGTTCCGTGCGCCGAGCGCTGGAACGTCGCACCGAGCGATGGCGTGCTGGCGGTATGTCGAGGCCAGGGCCGCGGCCGGGTGGGCTGCACGGCTGACTGGGGATTTCTGCCGCCCTGGGAGAAGATCCCTGAACTCGCGAAGATACGGCCGATCAACGCGAAGGCCGAAACCGTCGCCAGCAACAAGATGTTCAGCACCGCGTTCAAAAACCGTCGATGCCTTGTGCCGGTCCGCTGCTGGTATGAATGGAAACCGGTCGCACCGGGGCTGAAGCAACCTTATGCGATGGGGCGAACGGATGGGCAGCCGATCGCACTCGGCGGCATCATTTCGCTGAGGCGGCCCCATCGGGATTATCCGCCGGAACTCTCGCTCGCGATCATCACCACGCAAGCACCGGATGCGCTGGCAGATATCCATGGCCGGGCGCCCCTCGTCATCGATGAAGCGGATTGGCCGATCTGGCTTGGTGAAACCTCCGGGGATCCGTCGGCCATCCTCGCGCGCAGTGCTGCCGGTGACGTTCCGGCCTGGCCGGTGTCGCGCACGGTCAATCGTGTGGGTACGGATGGTCCCGCCCTGATCGAGCCGGTCGAGATCGAGGCGTGGACAATGGCGACTGAGGGTCACGCATGAGGTATAAGCGGATCGTGAGACATGATGATCCCACTGTGGGCAAGCCATGAACGGGCAGGGTAGGGGCGTCGACAGTTTCGCCGATGCGCCGGCACCGGCCGTGCAGCGCATGGTCGGGCGGTGGCCCGTTGCGAGCGGGCTAATCCTGGCCGGGACCTATGCCGCGATCGCGATCCACACCGGAATTGCCGCATGGCATTTCCAGATCGGTGGTGAACTCGGCAAGCTGGGAATCAGAGTGATCTGGCTTGCCCTGATGATCTTGCTGCCGGTGATGTATTGGACGTTCTGGGTTGCCAGCCGGTTGCGGTGGGTGAGGGGGCAGATCATGGCGGTGTCGGTGAACGACGACGGGCCGGAGACGGCCGGGATCATCCGCAGCGGCACTCGTCTTCTCGTCTGGTCGGAGCGGAGCCATCTCGTGGCCAACTGGTCGCTGTGGGTCGCGACGGCGATGGCGGTGATCGGTCTCGGCCTCATCATTCGGGCTCAGAGCTGACGCCGCAGCGACCTGTGCGATCCCGTCTCGGCTGATCCTGTCAGGAGCCCCGTCGCAGGATGATCAGATTCCGGCTTTCATCAGGACCTCGTTCCAATCCTTCGCGTCTCCGGGTGGCCGCAACCGTTCGACGGTCACGACGATCGGTGCGATCATCGCCTCAATGCGCGCAGCGTGGTGATCGCCGGGGCGGTCATCATCTGTGGCGATGATCAGGGTGCCGCCGACCGATCCGAGATTCTCGACCAGGTGACGCAGTGCCGTGACGGTGCCTGGTCCCAGCCCGCCAGTGGTGGCAGCATAGATCGTGTCGATCCGGCCCTGCTCGAGGGCCGCGAGGCTGAGGGCGTCGATCGGCGCTTCGGTCACCGCAACCCGGCGGTACACGCCGATCGTGCCACCAGGCGCGAAACGGAACAAGCTCTTCTGTCCGCCGCGGAGCACCCCCCGGAAATCGGGACCACGCGCCTCGATCCCGGTCAGCGTGCCCTCGTGGTCCCGATGGGCAAACCAGGCGCAGCCGAACCCACCCGCCCGGACGCAATCCTGCGCTGCAGCGGCGGTCAGGATAGCAGCAGGCAAGCGCCGCTCGCCGGCGAGATACTCCCAGGCTTGCGTGGTCGGGCGCAGCGCTGGCTTCGCCTTCCAGCGAACCAGCGGCGAGAGTGCCTGCTTCGGGTCTGGCAATGACGTGGTCACCGCAACCGGTCGCGCGGGAGCGACGCCGGCGATCGCGCGCAGGGTCTTGCGGACATGACCGAAGTTGCACTCCGGATGGAGGAACTGGATCAGGGTGAAGCAATCGCCCTTCTCCGCGCCGAGCGGGTTCCACCAGCCCTTGTCGTCATGGTTCACGATCAGGATCTCGCCGGCACTGCGGCGGTATTTCACCGCGTGGCGTGAACTCTCGGTGGCATCGACCTTCCATCCTTCGCGTTCGAGGATGACGGAGCACGAGACGGTCCGCCGGAGCAGATCGACCTCGCCCGCGTCGTTTTCACGGTTGCCCCGTCTGGTGTCGGATCGCCGGCCGGGACGGGGCGGGTATCCGGTGGTGTCGGTGGTGTCGGTGGTGTCGGTGGATGAGATCATGGCGAAGCTCCTGGTCTGGGTTCATCGACGAAAGGCGGTCATGCCTTTCGGCGGACGCCACGCGGCGAGATGCGGGTGGGGTGGGTGAAACGCAGGCGAGCGCGGCC